>JAFZZV010000077.1 GCA_017828855.1 Oscillospiraceae bacterium
CCCTTCCCTGTTGGCAAAGTTCCTGGTGGTATGCCTGACCGACAGATTATTGTTTGCCGGGGTGTCGCCGGCCCCGAAACACGGTCCGCAGAAACAGGGCTTGAGCACTGCCCCGCTCTTGAGCAGCTCCGCCGTAATGCCGTCCTGCACCAGAGCCAGATTAACAGGCGCGGAAGACGGGTACACCGACAGGTCGAAGAAGCCGTTGCCGATATCCTTTCCTCTGAGGATGTCCTCCGCCTCGGCGATGTTGTCGAACATTCCTCCGGCGCATCCTCCGATGACGCCCTGATCGACATGTATCTTTCCGTCCTTCCCTATGGTCCTGAGAAGGTCCATCTTCACTCCCCCTTCCAGGGAGCTGTTGCAATCGTCCTGTATCCTGGTCAGTATCCCTTCCGGATCCTCCTGAAGCTCATGTATGGTGAACGCTTTGGAGGGATGGAACGGCAGCGCTATCATGGATTCCATTCTGTCAAGGTCTATCGTGATCACAGAATCGTAGCGCGCTCCTTCCTCTATGCTGAGCTTTACATAGTCCTCCGGTCTGCCGACGTTCTCATAGTATCTTCTGACTTCGTCGTCCGTCTCCCATATGGAGGAGAGGCAGGAGGTCTCTGTAGTCATGACATCGATCCCTATCCTGAAATCGATAGGCATATCGGTTATTCCAGGTCCGGCGAACTCTAGCACCTTGTTCTTGACCAGACCCTGCGGGAAAGTCTCGCCTACGAGCGCTATGGCTATGTCGTGAGGTCCCACGCCGTGCGGCACCTTCCCTTCCACCCAGACCAGTACGACCTCAGGAGCATCGGAGTCCCATGTGTTCCTGAGGAGCTGTTTTGCCAGTTCTCCTCCGCCTTCTCCCACTCCCATGCAGCCATAGCAGCCGTATCTGGTGTGCGAGTCAGAGCCCAGGATCATCTTTCCGCAGCCTGCGAGCGCTTCTCTCGCGAACTGGTGTATGACCGCCTGGTTAGCCGGCACATAGATGCCGCCGTATTTCCTTGCTGCCGAAAGGCCGAAGACGTGGTCGTCCTCGTTGATCGTGCCGCCTACCGCGCAGAGGCTGTTGTGGCAATTGGTCAGAGCGTACGGCACAGGGAATTCCTTCAGTCCCGACGCCCTTGCAGTCTGTATGATCCCCACATATGTGATGTCGTGGGAGACCAGTGCGTCAAACTTTATATGGAACCTCTCCGGATCCGGAGTTCCGGCTTCGTGCGCGCGCAGTATCCTGTATGCTATCGTCTTCTCTCTGGTCCCGTCCGCAGAACTCTCCGTGACCGGCACCCCGCTTCTTATCACTGCAGGTCCGCTGCTGTATTTTATCGCGTCCATTGATCCACCTCAGTTGATTTCAAGTTCCCTGACCCTGGCAAATGCGCTGGCGATGTGGTCATTCATCGCTTTCTCAGCAGCCTCCGGGTCTCTGGAAGCTATGGCTCCTATTATCTTCTTGTGCTCGGCGCAGGAAGTCTTTGCGCTTGACCCTTTTTCCACCGTCTGCTTTCTGTATTTCTGTATCTTTCTGTGCAGCGGAACCAGCGTATCCGAATATACGAAGCTTCCCGTGTATGCGTAAAGCTTCTCGTGAAACTCGCTGTCTATCTGCTTTACCTTCTCGGAATCTCCTTTGTCGGCATAGAAGGTCTGGAGATCTACCAGGTCAGCCAGTTCCCTGATCTGTTCATCAGTGGCTCTCCTCGCGCATTCGGCAGCTGCGAGTCCCTCCACTTTCAGTCTTATGGTATAGATGATGTCAGCGTCGTCAACGGTGATACCGACGACTCTGAGTCCCTTGCCGTTGTTCTCAATGATATGCTCCTGCTCGAGTCTGGCTAAAGCCTCCCTCACAGGGGTCCTGCTGACTCCGAAGTCATCGCAGATATCCTGCTCGGTAAAGACCGTTCCCTTAGCGTAGGTCCCGGACAGTATTTCATTCTCCAGTCTCTCAAATACCTGATCTGCCAGAGATGTGGGTCTGTTCGTTATCATCTGCCGTGTACTCCTTTAAAGCATCTTATACTTGCCGCCGGACAGCTCCTCGATCTTCTTCTCCATCTCCTGGTTGGAAAGAGTCGTCTGCCTTCCGTGGGCGTATTCTCCGTCGATCCATTCCTTGAGCGAAGCAACGAGCTCGCTGTGCTTGTCTATGGCTTCGTCTCCTTCGAGGCCGTAGGTATCGTTGATCCAGTAGGCTATGCCCGCGAGACCGGAATCCTTCCCGACCATGACGGATGGTTTTCTGTTAAGGAGCTTTCTGGTGTTGAAGATATTGTAGATCTCCTCATCCTTCATCAGTCCGTCCGCGTGGATACCGGCTCTTGTCACATTGAAGTTCCTTCCGACGAAGGGCTGCATGGGCGGGATATCGTATCCGATAACGTTCGTATAGTAGTCCGCTATCTCGGATATCGCCGTGGTATCCATCCCGTCAGTGGAGCCCCTGAGTGACGCATACTCCATGACCATCGCCTCAAGCGGCGTGTTGCCGGTCCTCTCGCCTATGCCCAGCAGAGAGCAGTTGACGGCGCACGCCCCGTACAGCCAGGCTGTGGACGCATTCGCGACTGCCTTGTAGAAGTCGTTGTGCCCGTGCCACTCCAGGTGCTCGCTCTTGACGTCGGAGTAGTGCTGCAGGCCGTAGATGATGCCGGCAACGCTCCTCGGGAGGGCCGCCTCTGTGTAAGGCACTCCGTATCCCATTGTGTCGCAGGCCCTGATCTTGACCGGTATGCCCGCGTCCTCAGACATCTTCATGAGCTCGTTGACAAAGGGGACTACGAATCCGTAGAAGTCCGCCCTGGTCACGTCCTCCAGATGGCATCTCGGAACGACTCCCTCTTCAAAAGCCATCGCGACAGTAGCGAGATACTGCTCCATGGCCTGCTTGCGGGTCATGTTCATCTTCTTGAAGATATGATAGTCGCTGCAGGAGACCAGTATTCCCGTCTCGGTAATGCCCAGATCCCTGACCAGCTTGTAATCCTCTTTTTTGGCTCTGATCCATGTCGTGATCTCCGGGAACTTGAGTCCGAGATCCTGACAGCGTGCTATAGCTTCCCTGTCCTTCTCGCTGTACACGAAGAACTCCGTCTGTCTGATTATCCCGAACGGTCCTCCCAGTCTGGATATCAGCTTGAACAGGTCCACTATCTGGTCGACGGTGTACGGCTCTATGGACTGCTGTCCGTCGCGGAAAGTAGTGTCGGTGATCCAGATCTCATCCGGCATTCCGATCGGCACGCGCCGGTGGTTGAAGGCCACCCTGGGCACTTCCTCATAGTTGTAGACATCTCTGTACAGATTCGGTTCGGCCACATCCTGAAGCTGATACCTGTACGATTTCTGTTCCAGCAGATTAGTCTTCTCGGAGATCTCTAACATTTCTTTTGCCTCTCTAAGGTATTAATGTATACAATTATACGCGAATAACATAATGCGTCAATATCGGTATGCGCAAAAAACCGCTGTCTCATAACGAAACAGCGGCATCGACGGGTCATCGATTTTTCAGCCTCCCAGGTAGGCTTTCTTGACCTGATCGTTGTTCAGCAGATTCTCTGACGTGTCTGCCAGCACGATCCTACCGGACTCCACGACGTAGCTCCTGTGGGAGATCTTGAGCGCCAGTCTGGCATTCTGTTCCACCAGGAGTATGGTCGTTCCCGTTCGGTTAAGCTCCACGATAATGTCCATGATCTGATTTACCAGGATCGGCGCAAGTCCCATGGACGGTTCGTCCATCATCATCATTTTGGGTCTGATCATCAGTGCTCTTCCCATCGCGAGCATCTGCTGCTCCCCGCCGGAAAGTGTTCCTGCGACCTGGTTGCGACGCTCGGCAAGTCTCGGAAACCTGTCGAACACGTCATCCAAAGCCTGCTTTTTCCCTTCTCTGATCGTGTAGGCACCCATATCCAGGTTCTCTTCGACTGTCATGGACAGGAAGATGCGTCTGCCTTCCGGCACATGGGTAAGCCCCTGCCTGACTATGAGATCCGGCTCTGTCCTGCTTATGCTGTGACCGTCGAATTCTATATCGCCGGTGCGGCTCCTCAGAAGTCCTGAGATGGTCTTGAGGGTGGTAGACTTTCCGGCACCGTTCGCTCCGATGAGCGATACTATCTCCCCGTCGTTCACGTGGAATGACATGTCGTGCAGGGCATGTATGTTTCCGTAATAGACATTGATATCCGTAACATTCAGCATCTTACTGATCCGCCTTTCCGAGATAAGCCTCGATGACCACAGGGTCAGACATGATGTCGTCAGGCGATCCCTTTGCAATGATCTTTCCGTAGTTGAGCACCACGATACCGTCACAGACACCCATGACAAGGTTCATGTCGTGCTCGATGAGGAGAACTGCAATATTGAACTCGTCCCTTATCCTTCTGATATTGTTCATCAGCTCGACTGTCTCGGAAGGGTTCATTCCTGCAGCCGGCTCATCAAGGAGAAGAAGGCTCGGGTTTGTGGCGAGTGCCCTGACGATCTCCAGACGCCTCTGGGCTCCGTACGGCAGGGATCCGGCTTTCATCTCGGCGGCATCCTGCATATTGAAGAAAGACAGCAGTTCCAGCGCGCGGTTATCCGAGACGGCCTCATTGCTCCAGTATCTGGGAAGTCTCAGTACAGCTTCGCCCAGGGAATACTTCATCTCGTTGTGGAGACCGATCTTGACGTTTTCAAGGACCGTCATGTTCCTGAAAAGCCTGATGTTCTGGAAGGTCCTGGCCACGCCCATGCGGCAGATCTCATAGGGCTTCTTTCCCCTGGTGTCGTAGCCGTCTATCATGATGATGCCCCTTGTGGGCTCGATTTCATTGGTCAGCAGGTTGAATACGGTGGTCTTACCGGCACCGTTGGGTCCGATAAGCCCTGCGATCTCAGTACGTCCGAGAGCCATGTTGAAGTCTTCCACCGCTGTAAGGCCGCCGAAATCGACTCCCAGATGCCTTATCTCCAGGACAGGGGTCTTGTCGACGTCCTGCTCCCTCATAAGGAATCCGCTGGGTACCGGTACAAGAGGAGTTCTTTCAGTTCTGTTATTCATCCGCTTCTCCTCCTTCCGTGTAGTTCTCTGGAAGTTTCGGAGCGACTTCCTTCTTGCGGAAGATCTTTCTGATTATCCTCGCAGCGGAAAGCTCATAATCTCCCATAAGTCCCGACGGCTTGAAGATCATCACCACCACCAGCAGCAGCGAATAGATGATCATCTTCCATGTGGCAAAGTTCTGGAGAACCTCCGGAATTATCGTGAGTACTGCGGCGGAGATTATGGATCCCGAGATGGATCCGAGCCCTCCGAGCACCACCATGACCAGCATCTCTATGGACATGCTGTATCCGAAGTTACCCGGCTCAAGGTAGCAGATGTGATGAGCGAAAAGGCTTCCGGAAACTCCGGCGAAGAACGCCGCTCCGGCAAAAGCCACTATCTTATAGTAAGTCAGGTTGATGCCTACGCTCTCCGCAGCGATCTCGTCCTCCCTGACGGATTTGATCGCCCTTCCGTGCCTGGAGTTGACCAGCAGGAAAGTAAACGCGACTACCATAACCGTCCAGAAGAATCCCCAGCCGAAAGTGGTGTACTTGCCTATGCCTCCCATGCCCATGGCCCCGCCGGTGATCTTGATGTTCTGCACCAGTACCCGGATTATCTCTCCGAAAGCAAGGGTGATGATCGCAAGATAGTCGCCTTTTAGTCTCAGAGCGGGAAGCCCGATGATGACGCCGGCCGCCATTGCCACGATCCCTCCGGCAACGGTCGCGATGAAGAACAGGATCGCCTTTCCGGGGATCGGGCCGATATCCGGCAGCGACAGGCGCGTAGTGATGATAGCCGCTGTATACGCTCCTATCGACATGAAACCCGCATGTCCGAGAGGCAGCTGGCCCAGATATCCGCAGGTGAGGTTGAGGCTCACGGCAGCGATGATATATATGAGCACCAGGTTTATGATGTTCGCATAGTACCTGTTGAGCACTTTAGCCTTGATCATAAAACTGACAACAGCGAAGAACGCGATACAGAGCGTTATGTTTAATGCGCTTCTCCTGAAGAAGGATCTGAGATTCTTTTCCATATCCCGTTCCCTCCTCAGACCTTCTCAACGACCTTGCGCCCCAGAATGCCGGAAGGCTTGAGGAGCAGGGTGACGATGAGTAGCGAGAACACGATCGCATCGGCCCAGGTTGAGCTCAGATATCCCTTGGTCAGAGCTTCTGCTATGCCGATGGTCAGTCCTCCGACGACAGCTCCGGGGATTGATCCGATCCCCCCAAGTACCGCCGCGATGAATGCCTTGATCCCGAAGAGCGCTCCCATGGTCGGGTATACCTGCGGATAGGAGCAGCAGTAGAGCACCGCAGCTATCGCGGCAAGCCCGGACCCGATCGCA
>JAFZZV010000078.1 GCA_017828855.1 Oscillospiraceae bacterium
ACCATGGTCTATGAGGGAGCCTGCTACGGCGTTCCCTTCACCGGAAACACCTGGTTCGTGTACTATGACAAGAGCGCCTTCACGGAGGAAGACGCCGCTTCTCTCGACGCGATGCTCAAGAAGGCTCCCGTAGCCTTCCCGCTCACCAACTCCTGGTATCTCGCGTCCTTCTATGTCGCCAACGGCTGCACGCTGTTCGGAGACGGCACCAATGAGTCCGCCGGCATCGATTTCAGCGGTGACAAGGCCGTCGCGGTCACCAATTACCTGGTGGATCTCGTAGCCAACCCGAACTTCCGCAGCGGAGACGTCGGCAGTGCCGCGGACGCCAAGGCATTCTTCTCCGGCACATGGGACTATGAGAAAGCCGTTGACGCATACGGCGACAATCTCGGCATCCGCCCCGCTCCCTCCATCGAGCTGGACGGCCTCAAGCAGATGAAATCCTTCGCAGGCACCAAGGGCATAGCCGTCAACCCGACGACAGCTCTCTACAAGGAGCACCCCGAGATCGCCGTCGCGCTTGCCCTGTATCTCGGCAGCACCTCCGCGCAGAAGGATCACTACGATCTGCGCCACACCATCCCCACCGACCTCAGCGTGTCGGTACCCAATGATGCTCTCTCCCAGGCTCAGATGGACACCATGGACTGGGGCTCCATCGTACAGCCTCTGGTAGGCAGCATGGGCCTCTACTGGGGTCCCGCAGGCTCCATGGGCGAGGAGCTCGTCGCAAAGACAGTCACACATGAGAACGCAGCTGAGAAGACCGAGGCCATGAACAAGGCCATGAACGAGGCTGCAGTGCAGTAAGACACCGCGCATTCAGCGGAAACAGCGGGGCCGGACCAAGGCCCGGCCCCGCGCATACTAAAGATCCGTCATCGGCCCGCTCAACGGGCCGGAGGAGAACGACATGGAAAACAAACGTATAACCGCGATCCGGGCTCTCAGGTACGGAGACCTCATTACAAGGCTCTCCGCAATAGTCATGGGACTCGGCATCGCGCTCAGAGGACAGCTCGCCAAGGGCATACTGATATTCCTGCTGGAAGTCGCGTTCCTCGTCTTCATGATCGGCGCCGGAGCCTCAAGGCTCGCAATGCTGCCCAGCCTCGGTACACAGGAACAGGGCGAGGTATGGAACGAAGCCAAGCAGGTGTATGAGTATACCGCGGGCGACAACTCCCAGCTCATACTGCTGGAAGGAGTGATAACCTGCTTCATCATAGCCGGTATCATACTGCTGTGGGTGCTGCAGATGCGGAAGGCATACCGCCTGCAGCTGATGAAGGAGCAGGGTGAACATGTGCCTACCCTTAAGGAGGACCTCAGGTCGCTGCTTGACGGCAACCTGCACATCACCCTGATGTCCCTGCCCTGCATCGGCATCCTGATGTTCAACATCGTGCCGCTTGTCTACATGATCTCCATGGCGTTCACCACGTACTCCAAGGAGGACGAGCACCTGATGCTGTTCGACTGGGACGGTCTGCGCCAGTTCCAGAGGGTGCTGAACCTCAACGGGAACATCGGCAGGCAGTTCTGGCACGTCCTCGGATGGACGGTAGTCTGGGCGGTCTTCGCCACGTTCCTCAACTATATCCTCGGCATGGTGCTAGCCATGATCATCAACCGCAAGGAAACGAAATGGAAAGGCTTCTGGCGCTTCTGCTTCGTGCTCTCCATCGCGGTGCCGCAGTTCGTCACACTGATGATCATGAACATCATGCTCCAGCCCTCCGGCGCGGTCAACGTCCTGCTGACCAACCTGGGGCTCATAACGTCGCCCCTGCCCTTCTGGACCAACGCGACATGGGCCAGGGTGACGATCATCATCATCAACCTGTGGATCGGCATACCGTATACCATGCTGCAGGTCACGGGCATCCTGCAGAACATCCCGGCTGACCTCTATGAGGCTGCAAGGATAGACGGTGCCGGCCCCGTAAAGATCTTCTTCAGCATCACGCTCCCCTACATGCTGTTCGTCACCACGCCCTACCTGATCACCAGCTTCGTGGGGAACATCAACAACTTCAACGTCATCTACCTGCTCTCCGGCGGCGGCCCGACCTACGTCGGGGACACTGCCGGCCAGACCGACCTGCTGGTCACCTGGCTGTACAAGCTCACCGTGGATCAGCAGTACTACAACCTCGGTGCGGTCATCGGCATCATGACCTTCATCATCCTGACGATCGTCACGCTGCTGACCTACAGGAACTCCGGCTCTTACAAGAATGAGGAGGCCTTTATGTGATGGAACTTGAAAGAAACAGAATCAGTCCCCGCAAGAGAGCGGTCAACTTCCTGGTACACCTCCTCCTTGCAGTGCTCGCGGTCATCTGGGTCCTGCCGATAGTCTGGATCGTGCTGACAAGCTTCCGCGCTGAGAAGGGAGCCTACACCAACACCTTCCTGCCTCAGGGATACACCCTGGACAACTACATCAAACTGTTCACGGACAGGAACGTGCTGAACTTCCCCAAGATGTTCACCAACACGCTGATCATAGCCATCATATGCTGCGTGCTCAGCACATTCTTCGTGCTGTCCGTCGCATACTCGCTGAGCCGTATGCGCTTCGGCTTCCGCAAAACATACATGAACATCGCGATGGTCCTCGGGCTTTTCCCCGGATTCATGGCGATGGTCGCTCAGTACTTCATCCTCAAGTCCATGAGCCTCACTGAGGGCACGGCGGTACGTCTCGGACTTATCATCGTCTACTCCGCCTGTACGGGGCTCAGCTTCCAGATCGCCAAGGGCTTCTTCGACACAATACCCAAGTCGATAGACGAGGCGGCGGTCATTGACGGAGCCACTCAGTGGCAGGTGTTCACACAGATCACCATGCCTCTGTCCAAGCCCATCGTGATCTACACCGTCATGACCTCATTCATAGCGCCTTGGGTCGACTTCGTTTTCGCCAAGGTTGTCTGCCGCGCCAACGCGGATCAGTTCACGGTCGCGATAGGGCTCTGGAACATGCTCCAGAAGGAGTATCTCTACCAGTGGTACACCTGCTTCGCCGCAGGCGCCGTGATCATCTCCATCCCCATCGCTATCCTCTTCATCTACATGCAGAGGTTCTATGTGGAAGGCATGTCGGGAGCCGTTAAGGGATGACGAAAAGAAAACGCAATCTTATAATCACAGTTCTGCTGCTCGCGGTCTGCGCCGCGGCAGCAGTTCTCCTGTTAACGGGAACGGGCGGGACTTCCCTGTCCCCCAAACTGCAGATGTATTCCTTCAACAGGAAGCTCGGGACCGCGGACAACAGCGGATTCTGCCGCACGACCTACGAGATATTTCCCTATTCCTTCTGCGACTCGGACGGAGATGGCATCGGTGACATACAGGGCATAATATCAAAACTGGATTACATAGAGGACCTCGGCTTCGATCAGATCTGGCTGACTCCGGTCCATCCATCCCCCTCATATCACAAGTATGACGTCACGGACTACCTCTCGATAGATCCCGCTTTCGGGACGTTGGAGGACTATGAAGAGCTGATAGAGGAGTGCCACAGCAGGGGGATCCGGGTCCTTATGGATATGGTGGTCAACCACACCTCTTCGGATCACGAGTGGTTCAGGAAGGCGTCGGACTACCTGCATGAGCTTCCCTCCGACTGGGAACCGGACACCTCATACTGTCCCTGTTTCGGATACTACAACTTCACCCGTCAGCCACAGGACGGATACGCCCCGCTGGAGGGCACTAACTGGTACTACGAAGCCAGGTTCTGGTCCGGGATGCCGGATCTTGCCCTGGACAGTGAGGCCGTCAGAGGAGAGATAGAGACCATCGTGCAGTACTGGCTCGGAAAGGGCGTCGACGGCTTCCGTCTGGACGCCGTGACTTCCTATCACACGGGAGACACCGGATCCAGCGCAGCATTCATGAAGTGGTTCTGCGACACCTGCAGGCGGATCAAGCCGGACTGCTATATAGTGGGAGAAGCCTGGACGGACAGAAACACCATCGAGGCGCTCTACTCCAGCGGGATAGACTCGCTCTTCAATTTCCCGTTCTCAGGAAACGAGGGGTATGTGCGCAACGCAGCCAGCGGATTCATCAAAGCATCCGACTTCGTCAATGCAATGATCTGGTCCGATGAGGCTTTCCGCAGAAGCAATCCAGGATACACCGACGCCCCCTTCTACACGAACCATGACATGGCCCGCAGCGCCGGATATTACGCGGCGGACGAGGGCCCCGTCACCAAGATGGCATACGCTGTAAGCCTCCTCATGAGCGGCAACTCCTTCATGTATTACGGAGAGGAGCTGGGCATGAAGGGATCCGGCAAGGACGAGAACAAGCGCGCTCCGATGTACTGGAGCGATGACCCTTCCGACAGCGGCATGTGCCAGGGACCTCCTGACATGGATGAAGTCGTGATGAAGTTCCCTTCCCTCAGGGATCAGAAGAAGGACGGCCTGTCGCTGTACAACTGGTTCAGGCAGGTCATAAAGGTCCGCAGGGCCTTCCCTGCGATATCGGAAGGGACTGTTGAGGAATCAGGTCTCAGCACCGACTCCGCTGCCGTGTTCTTCAAGAGATGCGCTTCCGGGGACGTCCTCATCGCGATGAACTTCTCTGAGGAACAAACGTCTGCCGACCTTTCCGGTCTCGGCAGCCTTGAACTCGCCGCGGTGCTGAATACCTCCTCGGAAAAGATAACTTATGAGAAAGGAATGCTCACACTGCCGGCATACAGCATAGCGGTCCTGACAGTGCGGCATAATGACTGAAATGACACCAGAATGGCTCAAAGACACTGTCTTCTACGAGATATACCCGCAGTCTTTCCTCGATACCAATGCGGACGGCATCGGTGACCTGGAAGGTATTATCCGCAGGCTGGACTACATAAAGGATCTCGGCTGCAACGCGCTGTGGATCAATCCCTGCTTCGAATCACCGTTCATGGACGCCGGATATGATGTGAGCGACTACAAGAAGGTGGCTGAGAGATACGGCACCAACGACGATCTCATAAGGCTGTTCCGCGAGGCTCATGCCAGAGGCATCAGAGTGCTTCTGGATCTGGTCCCGGGACACACCTCCGACCGGCACCCGTGGTTCACTGAGTCCTGCAAGGCGGAGCCGAACGAATACAGCGGAAGATATGTGTGGACCGACGGAGCCTTCAAGGGCATAGGCGGGCACCCGTATATCTCCGGCATGAAGGAGCGCGCCGGTGCATATATGCTTAATTTCTTCGCATCGCAGCCCGCACTGAACTACGGATGGCTGGACCGCACTGAGAGCTGGATGTCAGCCACAGACTCTCCCGAGGCTCTTTCCACCAGAGAAGCCATGAAAGACGTCATGCGTTTCTGGCTAGACCGAGGCTGCGACGGCTTCAGGGTGGACATGGCTGACTCTCTGGTCAAGAATGACGATGCCGACAAACACGCCACAGCGGCGATCTGGCGGGACGTCAGGAATATGCTGGACTCGGACTATCCGGAAGCCGCGCTGGTCAGCGAATGGTCCTCCCCTTTCCAGGCCATATGTCTTGGCGGTTTCCATATGGACTTCTACCTGGATCACCACGGCAACGGCTACAACACCCTTCTCAGGGACTGGGAGACGGAAGGCGGTGATCACAGCTATTTCAAAAAGGACTCAGGCGGTGACATCGGGCGTTTCCTCAGCGACTACCTCCCGAAATACGAGGCATCCCGCGGTCTGGGATACATCTCCATGTTTACCTGCAACCACGACACGCCGAGGCCGTCATACTCGCTCAGCACGGACGAGCTGAAGCTTGCATACGCGTTCATCCTCACCATGCCCGGTGTCCCCTTCATCTACTACGGGGATGAGATAGGGATGAGATATCTGGACGTTCCGACAAAAGAGGGCGGATACCAGCGCACCGGCAGCAGGACTCCGATGCAGTGGGACAACAGCATCAATCACGGCTTCTCGGAAGCAACTCCTGATGACATCTACCTTCCTACCGACAATTCAGAGAACGCTCCGACAGTCGAAGCGCAGTCCGGAGACCCCGGATCTCTGCTCAGCGAGACCAGACGTCTGACAGCGCTCAGGCATTCTCTTGAAGACCTTCAGGCAGACGCTCCTTTCTCAGTCATAAGCGCTGAGAACTGCGGATACCCGTTCCTGTATTCAAGAGGCAGCCTCATCGTTGCTGTCAACCCCTCGTCTTCTGACGTCAGAGTGCAGTCCGTGGAGCTTGCCGGCAGGAAGATCGTCTATTCCATCCGCAGCTGTTCTGTCGAAGACGGCGTGCTGAGCATGCCCGGGCAGTCTTTTGCCGTCATTTCCGTGACCTGAATGGCCCGAACAACAGATATACCGGTCCGCGGCGTGTTCAGAAGCACCGCGGACTTCTTTATGCAAACATATGTGAATAATCAAGCATATCCGAGCATACAAAAGAAAAGCGCCGCTAAAGCGGCCCCCTCATAAGACAGTTTTATAGTTTTCAGGAATGGCATGATCTTCGGGTCATACCATTTCCTGTGTCACCAGTTCACTCAGCGGGATGAACCCGATCAGATCATAGCAGATATGGATGCTCTGGCGGCGTTTTCCGCTGCTTTTATCAGGTGTCCCGACATAGATTGCCTTAATCAGCTCATGAGCCGCATAAGGCGTTAATTTCGTCAATTCTGCGTACTTTTTGACCTTCTGAATGAACTGTTCAAGATTCCGGTTCTGTTGTTCCTGTGTTTCGATTTCCTGCCGTAAGACTTCCGCTTCCGCTTTCAGTTCATACTATTCGCTCTCATAGGCCTGACTCATCATAGTGAAGCGTTCGTCACTGATCGGTAACTGGCAAGCAGTGTCCCGATCCGGATCGGAACCACTTTCGTCAAATCTGGCTTGTTGGGATAATCCCAAACCCTTATGATCGCAC
>JAFZZV010000079.1 GCA_017828855.1 Oscillospiraceae bacterium
GATCAGCCAGACTTTCTTTCCGCTTTTTCGCATGTGCGGTATCCTCCTGTCTTTTCTGTTAAATTGTACCACGGTCCCGTCGGTATCACTTAACCGAATCGCTGCAGTTTTGCATTATAATCTATTGGGGGATATCTGACATCGTCCCGAAAGGAGGCTGCAATGCCGCTTAAACGCATCATTTCAATCCTTCTGGTTACCGCGACTGCTCTCGCCCTGTGCTCTTGTGAAAAGAACGGCACCGACAGCAGCAGTGAATATCCTGCCGGTTTCGTAAAGGATCAGGAATACGTTTACAGAGGAGACGGTTTCGGAGATTTCCCGTCCCTTGAGTCCTTCACTGCCCGGACACTTGACGGCGGGGCCTTCGCTCCCGATGACCTGGCATCCAGTGACATGACCGTGATCAACATATGGGCGACCTGGTGCGGACCGTGCCTCAGGGAACTGCCGGATCTTGCCGTTTTCGAACAGCTGCTGCCCGACAATATCGGTTTCATCACTCTGTGTGTCGATGGCAGCGATGATAAGGAGAACACTTCTTCCATACTCAGCAAAGCCGGATACACGGGCATGACCATCGTCTCCGGAACCGGGGACATCGGCAATCTGGCGGAGTCGGCTCTGTATGTCCCCACCACGGTGTTCGTTGACTCCGCCGGCCAGATAGCGGGGTCGCTGGTAGGTTCGCCCAGGGAGAACCTCTGCGGATACTACCTTGCCGTATTGAATGACGCGCTTGAAGCATCCGGGCAGCAGCGCATCTCTCTGCCCGGCGTGGAGGAGGCAGACATCCATGAATGATATGGGAAAACGTTCTGAGAAAAAGGTGGTCCTGCTGAGGGTCTTCTTCCTGATCCTAGGAGCTGTCTTCACAGCCATAGGGATACTCGGAGAAGAATACACTATAGTTCTTAACAAGGCGGTCAGGATATGTCTGGAATGCATAGGGATAGGCTGAATCGCTCCGGTAAGTTCCGGAAGATAAGGCATGTCATACAGATCTGCTCTGCGGTATTCTTCAACGGTTATATCGCAGGACTAAGGAATGGCAGGATATTCACCGGAAAGACAAAGTTGTTCTGTGTTCCTGTACTCAACTGCTACTCCTGCCCTGCAGCTCTCGGCGCATGTCCGATAGGATCGTTGCAGGCTGTTCTGGGAACTGCCGGAGGCAGGTTTCCCTTCTATGTCCTGGGGATCCTGATGCTGTTCGGAGTCATTCTGGGCAGGGCAGTCTGCGGACTCCTGTGCCCGTTCGGCCTGTTGCAGGATCTCCTCTCCAGGATCCCGGTCAGAAAGGTCTCCGTTCCCGGAAAGGCGGATTGTCTGCTGAGATATGTCAAATACGTGATCCTGACTCTCTTCGTGATACTGCTTCCGGCATTTTTCACAGACGGTACCGGCGGGTCGGTACCGTGGTTCTGCAAGTTCATCTGTCCTGCCGGCACACTTGAGGGAGGGATCCCTCTGCTCATTCTCAATCCCGACCTCAGAAGCCTTGCCGGTCCTCTGTTCATGTGGAAAATGCTGCTGCTTGCAGTGACTGTCACCGGAGCCATCTTCATCAGAAGGTTCTTCTGCCGATATCTGTGCCCTCTCGGCGCATTCTATTCCCTTTTCAGCAAATTCAGCCTCATACGAATGAAGGCGGACAGAGCCTCATGTATCGAATGCGGAAAGTGCAGCGAAGTCTGTCCCATGTCAATAGATCCGGTACAACAGATAAACGGAACAGAGTGCATATTGTGCGGCAGATGCGGGGACGCATGTCCCTCTTCAGCTATTTCGTATGACCTGCCGGTTCTTACGGAAAGCTCCCGGAAATGACCGGCCTCTTCCGCACTCTCCTGCGGTTCTCATGCCGCCTCCGCATCATCATACGAAGGCAGCCGCGCCTAAAGGTGAAATAGCATTAAAGACTGTCTTTTGAGAGGTGTATTATTGTGAATTCTACCGCTATCAATGCCGGTCAAAAAAGTAGTAGAATATTAAGCGTCAACAGCTGATTTATTCAGCTTTCATGTAGGAGGAGTCAATAATGGCAAACAAAAGCTTAGGGCAGAAACTGCTCGGCGTATGGAACACCAAGACCATCGTCGCTGTAGCTATCGGCGCTGCTCTCTTCGGAGTTCTCATGAACTACGGCGGAATCCCGGTATTCACCAATACATCACTCACGACAGCAATGATCGTTCCCGTGGTCGTCGGCGCTATGTACGGCCCCCTTCCGGCGGCAGTTGCAGCCGGTGTCGGCAACGTCATCGCTGACCTCATCGGCGGCTGGGGAATGTGGTTCGACTGGTCCATCGGCAACTTCGTAGCCGCTTTCTTCGTCGGCCTTCTTCCCGTCTACGGCGCATATATCACCGAAGGCAAATTCACAGTCAAGCACGCTGTGATCTATGCTCTCTGCTGCATCGTAGGCAACGGCCTCGCGTTCGGTGTCGTCACCCCCATCCTCACCACCCTGTTCTACGGCGGTGACCTCAATGTCACTTTCCTGCAGGCCATCTGGGGAAGCCTCAGCAACATCCTTGTCGAAGTGGTAGTCGGTCTCCCGATCCTCTTCATGCTGGCAAAGAGATATGCTTCCCGCAGCAACCTCGAGGAAGAATGATCTGAAACAAACAGCCTGACCGCAAGCCCGGAGCTTCGGCCCCGGGCTTACGGAAAGCCTCCGCGCATCAGGTTTGAGCGGAGGCCTTCGTTTTTTATATCAGAATATTCTTTTTAGGAGAAATCACGTGAGAGAACCAATCATCAGCTTCAGGGACTTCAGTTTCCGCTATAAGACGCAGAAGAATCCCACACTACATGATATAGACCTGGACATCTATCCCGGTGAAAAGATACTCATTCTCGGAGCTTCCGGAAGCGGGAAATCTACGCTTTGCAACTGCATAAACGGCCTTATACCGTTCTCCTACGAGGGTGAGATCACCGGCAGCTGCACAGTGAACGGCATAGACACTGTTAAGTCATCCATCTTTGAACTCTCGAACAGCGTCGGTACCGTACTCCAGGACTCAGACGCACAGTTCGTCGGCCTTTCAGTCGGCGAAGACATCGCGTTCGCCATGGAGAACGACATGCTCCCGAGATCCGAGATGGTGCCGCGCATAGAGAAGAATTCCTCCATGGTGGGAATGCAGGATTTCATTGACCATGTGCCTTTCAATCTTTCGGGAGGACAGAAGCAAAAAGTCGCGATAGCCGGAGTGTTCGGAAACAACGTTGAGATCCTGATATTCGACGAGCCTCTCGCTGCTCTTGACCCTCAGATGGGCATGACCGCAGTGGAGCTCATCGACGACATATCCAAAGAGAGCGGCAAGACGGTGATCATAATAGAGCACCGCCTCGAGGACGTGCTGCACAGACATGTTGACCGCGTCATACTGATGTCGGAAGGCCGCATAGCGGCAGACATGTCACCTGATGACCTGCTCAAGTCCTCTCTGCTCAGCGAATGCGGGATCAGGGAACCTCTCTACCTGACAGCAATGAAATATGCAGGTTGTTCGCTCGATGACAACCGGAACCTCTGCGACCTTGAGGCTCTTGAATTCTCAGACGAGAACAGAGAAAAACTCAGAGCTTTCTTCACGGAGGAGCGCCAGTCCGTCCGGGAGAATACGGAGGATCCGGTCGTATCCTTCAGGGATGTATCTTTCTCGTACGATCCCGGCAGCAAAGTCCTCCGAAACATAACTTTTGATATCAGAAAAGGTGAGCGCATCGCTATCATCGGCAAGAACGGTGCAGGCAAATCCACTGCCGCCAAACTGCTCTGCGGAACCATCCGTCCGGACTCCGGCACGATCACTCTGGCAGGCACCGACACTTCCTCCCTGTCGATAAAGGAGATCGGCGAAAAGGTCGGCTATGTCATGCAGGACCCCAACACGATGATCGTCAAGGACATCATAAAGGATGAGGTCGGCATGGCACTGGGATTCAGAGGAATAGACGATGAGGAAGCGGAACGCAGAGTCACCAATGCGCTTGAGACCTGCGGCCTTTACAGGATGCGCAACTGGCCTGTCGACTCCATAAGCTACGGACAGAAAAAACGCGTGACTGTCGCTTCAATGATGGCGCTGGAACCCGAAGTGTTCATACTTGATGAACCGACTGCCGGGCAGGATTTCCACAGCTACACGGAAATGATGAACTTCGTGAACACCCTGAACCGGGATTACGGAAAGACCATACTTTTCATTACCCATGACATGCACCTTGCCATAGAGAACACTGACAGAGCGATCGTTTTCGCTGACGGAGATCTCATCGCATCCGACAAAGTCTTCTCTGTGCTTTCTGATCCAGACATCATCAGCAGGGCAAGCCTGAAACAGACATCTCTCTATACACTGGCAGTCAAACTCGGTCTGGAGCCGGAGGCTACCATAAGGCATTTCATTGAGTACGAAAGGACGGTGAAAGGCGCTTGAACAACAAACTTGTCATAAACTACATCCCCGGGCCGACAGTGCTCCATAAGCTCACCGGATTCACCAAGGTCCTGCTGTTCCTGGTCATGACGGTAGCGATAATCGCGACATATGATATCAGGATACTTATCCCTCTGCTTATCATAAACATCATTGAGATCATCTCAATGAAACCTAACTACAAACCCATATGCACCATGTTCCTCATCACTTTCGTGACAGTGACGCTGCTGGGCAACGTGATGCTCTTCATCGTCAGCCCGGATGCGGGGCTCAACAATGTGGGGGCCAACAATGTCATATGGACCAGCGCCAACGGGAAGTTCTATCTTTCAAAAGAGTTCCTGTGGTACATGCTGGCAGTCTTCATCAAAAGGACGACCTCCTTTGCGTCTGTCATGGCTTTTGCCCTGGCTACAACTCCTTCCGAGTTTGCATCCGGTCTCAACAAGTGCGGGCTGCCCTATAAAATCTGCACCATCGTGTCCCTTGCTTACAGGACCATACCGGACATCGCAAACGACTTCATCAACATCCGTAACAGCATGATGATGAGAGGCGTTGAGTTATCCAAAAAGGCAAGCGTCGGGAAACGGCTGAAGAACACGGTACTCATCCTGGTCCCCCTGATCTTCACATCCTTCGGAAAAGTGTCCAGCATAGCAAATGCGATGGACCTGAGAGGATACGGAAAGAACAAGAAACGCACCTGGTATGCGGAACATGAACAAACAAAATGGGATCCCGTCATAAGGACTCTCACAGTCATGCTGGCGGTCGCAGCCGTATACTACATAATCAGGTACAGGATCATCGACCCGTGGCCGGTCAACATCTGGTGTCCGTGGCTGTCACGGGACGAGATCGTGCAGACCGAAAAAGAACTCTTCATCCTCAACTGGTTCAAAAAGCAATAGGAGTACGACATGGCTCATCTGATAATACAGACGGATTTCGGCACCGGTTCCGCGTCCGTCAGCGCGATGCACGGCGTTGCCGCAGTCGTCGATCCCGACCTCAGAGTGGACGACGGCAATAACGATGTCGCTCAGTTCAACGTTCTGGATGCATCTGAATCTCTTATGTACTTGCTTCCGTACTGGCCCGAAGGCACGGTCTTCGTTTCGGTGGTGGATCCCGGTGTAGGGACCTCCAGGCGCAGCTGCGTAGCTAAACTGTCAAACGGAAGCTACATAGTCACTCCGGACAACGGCACTCTCACCTACGTGAAGGAGCGCTTCGGGATTACAGCTGTCCGGGAGATAGACGAGAGCGTAAACAGACTCAGCGGTTCACAGGATGTGCATATCTTCCACGGAAGAGACGTTTATGCGTACTGCGGGGCAAGACTGGCTGCCGGGATCATAGATTTTGAGGGCGTAGGCCCGGAGTATCCGGTGGACGAGATAGTGGAAGCGCCATACATCCGGCCGGAGAAGAAACCCGGAGAGGTCTCCGGAATGATAAACGAAGCCGGTGAGCATTTCGGGCTCATCGGCACCAATATACCGTTCTCGTGGCTTTCTGAAAGCGGAATGGAATACGGGGACACGGTCAGAGTCACCGTGCTCAGAGACGGTGAGACAGTGATGGACGCGGAAATGCCTCTGGAGAAAACGTTCGGATATGTCCCTGTAGGTTCTCCTCTGGTCTTCAGTTCCGAGACAAGGACCGCCATGATGGCAATAAACCAGGGAAATGCGACCCTTCAGTACGGTCTCGGTTTCGGTCCATCATGGAAAATGATCATAAGGAAAGTGTGAGAGCATGGCCATCAGATCAGTAGTGATCCATTCCGACAGCGGTACCGGAGACACCTTATACGCAAAAGCCGCCGGTCTCGTGGAGACTATCAGCCCAGGTACAGACGCCGTGGACGCGTCCCAGGCATTTGAAAAGGGAAACGTAAGGCAGGTGTCTTCCTATCTGTATACCTCTGTTCCGTTCTGGCCGGACGGTACCGTCTTCGTCTCACTTGTCGGGGACGGCGATCCGGTCGCTGTGAGACTGCCTTCCGGCAGCATTATCCTGAGCCCAAACAACGGCACCGCGACCATGTGTATCGAGAGTTTCGGAATGGATGAGGCTGTGCTCGTCGATCCTGCTGCGTTCGGGAATGACGGGTTCGTTCTCGTCAGGTGCGCGGCGGAGCTAGCTGCAGGCCGCGCTTTTGATACCATCGGAAGGACGGCAGAACCGGGCGAAACGGTCTTCTACAGCCTTCCCGCAGCCCATGTGGAAGAAGGCCGCGCTGAGGGCGAGGTCGCGATGCTGCTCAGGACGTTCGGGAACCTCACATTCAGCATAGCTACTGATGATTTTGAGAAGACCGGTATCAAGACCGGCGATCCCGTCAGGGTGACATTTACCAGATCCGGACATGTCGAATACCGCGAAGACATGACCTTCCAGCCTTCTTTCGGATATGTACCGGTCGGCGCGCCGGTCGTTTTCAACGGCAGCTCCGGGTATATGGATATCGGTCTCAACATGAAAAGTTTCATAGACACGTGTCTCCCGCAGATCCTGGACGCAGACGATCCGGGCGAATTCAAGGTTATGATAGAGAAGATCGGAGAGAGAAAAACATGAAACCCTGTATCGTTCTTCAGTCGGATTTCGGTCTTTCGACCGGGCTTCCCGCCTCAATGACGGCGGTGATCGCGAGAACAGACCCGGAGATAAAGGTATATGATCTCTGTCATGAGGTCAGGGAGTATGACATACGTCAGGGAAGTTCCATACTCGCTTCCACTTTCCGGTACTGGCCGGACGGCACCGTATTTGTATCGGTAGTCGATCCCGGGGTCGGGACCGACAGGAGGAGCTGCGCAGCGCTCATGGACAACGGAAGCTGTGTGATCACTCCTGACAACGGCACCCTGAGCCTGCTTTACGACAGGATAGTATCGGTAAGGGAGATAGACGAGACAGTCAACAGGCTTCCCGGATCGGATGACCACCACACTTTCCACGGGCGGGACGTCTACGCCTATACTGCTGCCCGCCTTGCCTCGGGTATCATCGACTGGAAAGGTGTAGGACCGGAGTATCCGAAGGAGGACCTCATCCGTTTCCCGATCCCTTCCGCTGAGATCTCCGACGGCTGCGCCTGCGGCGAGATAACCGGCGCCCATGACCATTTCGGCAATGTCGGTATATCCATTCCCAACGATATGATCAAGGAGCTCGGGATCAGCCTCGGCGATATGTGCAGAGTGGAGATCATAAAAGACGGGAGCCTGCTGTACAGCAGGGAGATGATGTTCCATAAGTCTTTCGGTTGGGTAGCTCCCGGAGAGCCGATACTCAACGAATGCAGCAACGATTACGTGGAGATCTCCATCAACCAGGGCAGTTTCTGCGAACTGGAGCTCCCTGAACTGCTTGAGGCATACGACCTGTCGGCGTACAAAGTAAGGATCTCTCCCGCCTCGAAAGGAGAAGCCACATGAAGCCGATTATCGCCATTCAGACCGACTTCGGCGTCGGCGGGGGAAGCACGATGCGTGGGACCTGCCTCAGGGTCGATCCAGAACTTGAGATCTATGAGATCAGCCACAGCATAGAGAAATTCAATGTCAAGGCAGCAGCGAGAAGCCTCTACCACATCGTTCCCTACTGGCCTGAGGGAACTGTTTTCGTTTCGGTCATAGATCCCGGCGTCGGAACAGCAAGAAGAGCCAGCGTCGCGCTTCTTTACAACGGCAGTTATGTCGTGACTCCGGACAACGGCACACTGACTCAGCTCCTCAGGAGTCCGGGGATAAAAGCAGTACGGACCATAGACGAGACGGTCAACAGACTGAAAGGAACAGAGAAAGTCAGCATATTCCATGGCAGGGATCTGTTTGCCTACTGTGCGGCGAAGCTCGCTTCCGGGATCATTGATTTCGAGGGAGTGGGACCTGAGTACCCGGTATACGAGATCGTCCGCTACATCGAGCCGGGTTACACCTGCACCAGCGGTGCCGTTACCGGATTCATTACGGGCATTATGCGCACTTTCGGAAACCTTGAGACCAGCATCCCGATCTCAGCGGCCGAGCGCACCGATATCATTACCGGTGATGAGGTCCGGGTAAACATTTCTTCCGGTTCGGAGACGCTCTATGAACGCGTGATCCCTTACCGCGCATCATTCGGCTGGGTACAGGAAGGCGAAGATGTCCTCTATAACAGCAGTGACGGTGTTCTGGGGATCGGGATCAATCTCGGAAATTTTGCGCAGAAATACGGCATAGATCCGGAGGAACTTCCGGAGATAACCGTCCGAAAGGAGTGATACCGTGGGCTACGTAGTAATACAGACTGATTTCGGCAGAGGCGGATCCGGCGCCATGGCAGGCGTATGCAAACTGGTAGACCGTAGCGTAAGAGTCTATAACATCACCCACGAGGTTCCTAAATTCGATGTGGCAGCGTCAGGTCACAACCTCGCGGAAGTGATCCCGTTCTGGCCGGAAGGAACCGTATTCGTTTCGGTAGTTGACCCGGGCGTCGGCACTTCCAGAAAGGCATGCGTTGCACTCACGTCAAACGGGAGATATGTCGTCGCTCCGGATAACGGATGCCTCGCGGAGATCGATGAGAAGATAGGCATAATATCGATCAGGGAAATAGACCAGACCGTCAACCGGTACAGCGGGAACGCATGGTCTCTCAATTCAGATATCTTTCACGGTCGGGATGTCTTCGCATACTGCGGAGCCCGGCTCGCCGCCGGAAAGATCTCCTTTGAGGAAGTAGGTCCCGAATACCCTACGGATCAGATCATCGCTCTGTGACAGTCTCTGAAACAGTTATAAAAACGGCTCCATCCGCTTTAAGATGGAGCCGTTTTATGCATATTTGTTTATCTCGGGACGGGGAATCCCAAAGCCCGCTCATAATCCGGCTTGATACCAAGCCCGTCCTCCCGCCAGCGGATATTCTGTGCCATGTCATTGCCGGGCATGATGTTCGCCTCCACCATGACCGGTCCGTCTTCGGTCACAGCAACGTCCCAGCCGATATACCCGAGTGAAGGTTCCTCCTTTGCTGCTTTAAGGCAGAAGTCCACAGCCTCCTGATAAAGCGGTACCTTGAACCCTTCCACGGTCACGCCGGACACGGGATGCACATCATAGTAAGTCCCGCTCTTTTCGTGATACAGCGGCAGATGAAGCGTTCCGTCTCCTTCCACCCATGTGTAGATCCCGCCGCTGGTTGCATTGTCCGTCACACCGTTGCCGCTTCCTACGCGGAAGATGGAGTATACATGCCTGCTCTCCCCGTTGACGAGAAGGGTAACGATTCGGATGGTATTGACACTTCCGTCATACATGCGGTCCATATCGTGGTGCTGATGTATCTGCTCTTCCACGATAAGCTGTCCGTTTTTGATCAGAGACTCGTAAAGCGCCTCCAGATCCGTGTCGCCGCTTACGGTCTTCTTTTCAATGCCAAGACCTCCAAAGGAATCGACCGGTTTCACGAAGATCACAGGATGTCTTCCGCAAAACTCGAAGAACTCATCCCGGGAGCTCTTTCTCAGATCGATCCAATCCCTTTTCACATAGGCATTGAAGCGTTCCAGGAACTTTCCTTTATCCTCCAGGATGTCGTACTTGGAACGGTCATTGAGCAGCCTGGTCAGTGCCACGTTGTTGTTCACCGTCATATAAGTGGACCTCTGTCGTGCGTTTTTATACACAAAGCCGTATCCCCTGTACTCCTGGTACCCTATGCCGTACCTGAGGATGCACAGTCCCATATCGGCAAGAATGAACGGGACCGGTTTTCCCGTCTCGTTATGGATGTCCTTTGCAAATCCGTAC
>JAFZZV010000006.1 GCA_017828855.1 Oscillospiraceae bacterium
GAAAGGACCTTCTTCTGACTGAGAAGGTCCTTTCGCTTAAAATGGCATGGTCAGTTATCCATAAAGAAGTTTGCGTCGATCAGGCTCAGTTCTTTTTCGCTCTCGGGTTTTCCCATCACCAGAATGATGTCGGCTTCTTCGGGATCGCTGCAAAGTTCGGCTTCCTGCGTGTCAAGCAGCATCATAAGGTAAGAGGAAAGGCTGAATCTGCCTTTTCTGTGAGTTCTTCCGGAGTACCAGTCGTCGTTCCAGCTGCCCGGATCCGCGTCCAGTATCAGGTATCTGTTCTGAACATCGATATAACCGTAGTTGATCTCGGAACAGTTCTGTCTCAGCTCGTGCCGGAAGAAGCAGTTTGCCTCACTGTAAAGTGATACATTCCTGCCGTCCGTGCTGTCATCCGGGACAGCCATCATACCGGTGAAGCATGTCTCGATATCGCAGAATCCGGGATAGCCGTCGTAAAGATGGATGTTGGCATATACCTTATCGATGGGAGCGGTGAGATCGATATCTATATACTCGGCGGCGTTGCTCTCGGTTATGTCTCCTGAGAAGACGATCCCGCTGTCGCGGAAAGAGTTATCCCAGCCCACATAATGAGTTTCCCCGCTGAGATCTGCAAATCCTGCGTGAAGATCTACGTCCACGCGCTGCTTATCGTTCCAGTACACAAAGAATCTCAGCCTGTTAACGTTTTCCGGGATGCGCCATGCGATTCCTGAACGGATATATCCGCCTTCGGCTGACTTATCGTTTGCCCGGATCTCAGAAGCATCAAGGTCATACTCGTCCATGCTGATCGCCACTTTTTTGTTTTTGAGCGGGGTGTCAAGCTCTCTCATGCGAATGGACAGAAGTGGCTCAAAGATCGAGTACAGCTCTTCGCTGTCACTGCGTTCGTCCTTGGTGATCTTCCCGAAGACGTTAAGATTCGTCACCAGCGTCTGTATGCTCAGGGAAGAGGCGTTTTCCTTCAGACATTCAGCGATATCACCGCTGCTGTAACCCAGTCGAAGCAGCCAGGCCACCATTCTGAGCATCATCCCCGGTCTTTGGGAGATGAAATCCAGAGCTGCAGGGTCCTTCTTGCTCAGCAGTGTTTTTGCAATGCTCTCCCAGGAGCGGAGATTTTTGTCTTTCAGATCGTTTACTGCAGCCATATGCTCTGCGCTTCTGGAATAAACGGAATAGTCGAGATGATCCAGCAGCATAATGCTGAGATCCCTTCCCTTTGCGGAAAGGATGAGATTGGATCTGAAGTCGTTTACCGGATAGCACTCAAGCAGTTTTACCAGGAACCTTTTCTGAGAGGTGCGAAAATGGTATCCGCTGTGATTCAGAAGGACCTCGATACAGCGAAGCACATCCCCTGTGTGCTGGCAGAGGCTTCGCAGCATGGCGAACGCTGCGTCTCTGTCCTCCATGGAGAAGACGATATCGTAGACGGCGTTCATGTTTTCCTTGAAGGTGACTTTAAAGCTGCTGACCTGCTCCGGTGCGATATGTGAAACGGCAGTGCGTATGATCTCCTTCTCGGGGAGAGTCATCCGTTCCCGGCGGGATAGGATGGTCTTGAAAGGGGAGACAAACTTTTCGTCTTCCGGAATGAGGCGTATCACTTTGGCTTCAAGCATCATTGCCTGAGCTGCCGGATCACCCGTATCTTCTCCCTCGTGGGGGAGCCAGCCTCTTGTGACATTCACACCGAACAGCAGCTCCATACCGTAGGTCGAGAAGTAGTGGACCAGCTGATGGAACCGGAATTCGGCTTCATCTATCTCCATCACCTGATCCGGAAAGCCGGGGTACATAGGTGCCGCTTCGACCGAGTCTGTCATGGACCGCACTCTGTCGTAAAACCCGTCCAGCGACGGACTTACAGCAAGAGCCGCGATGTCATCGGGAGGCAGGGTGTAACCCAGTGTCAGCAGATTCTCATTGAGCGTGACGGCTTTGGTAAGGAGAGCGTCGGTAAGGGGTACGTCTCCCTTTTCAAAGGGCACCAGTCGAAGCTCGCTCAGAAGCAGTTTGTCGTAATCCATTTCAACCTCACAATATGAAAAAAGGGCAGCCCCTCTGACAGTTCGTGCCCTGTGCCGTTAGAAAAAAGCAAGCCATCTGGTGACCTGTGACTGCGCCCAGTTAAAGATTTATTGATCTCTTGTAAAAGTATGTCACCATAAAGGACGCAGCAACGCTTGCTTTGTATTTATTATATTACTATTCTTTATACAAATATATACTGCAACATCAATTAACTGCATTTTTAGCATTTCGAGATGTTAAGCTGCAGAGAGAAAGGGAAAAAATGAGTACAAAGCGGAAAACGGTGATAATAGGCGGCGTTGCCGGTGGTGCAAGCTGCGCTGCGAGGCTCCGCAGACTGGACGGTGAGAGGGAGATCGTGATCCTGGAGCGCGGTCCGTATATCTCTTATGCCAACTGCGGACTTCCTTACCACGTGGGCGATGTGATACACAACCGCAGTGCGTTGCTGCTTATGACTCCCGAGCGGATGTGGGAAAGATTCCGCATCGATGTGCGGGTAAACAATGAAGTGACCGCGATCGACAGGGAAAAGAAAAGTCTGACGGTGCGCAGGACAGAGACCGGCGAGGTCTATGAGCAGCCATACGATGATCTTGTGATCGCGACCGGTTCGTCTCCGCTTCGCCCGGGAATACCCGGCATCGACAGTGAAAGGATACGGACGCTCTGGTCAGTTCCGGATGCGGACGAGATACGCGGAATGGTACAGAGCGGTGATCTGGACACGGTAGCGGTCATCGGAGGAGGGTTCATTGGGCTTGAGATGGCTGAGAACCTGCATCGCGCGGGGCTCAAGGTCATGATCATGGAAGCGCAGGATCAGGTGATGTCCACCGTGGATTTCGAGATGGCACAGCTGCTGCATGAGAACATCAGGCAGAACGGCGTGGAAATGTACCTGGGAGACGGAGTAGATTCCTTTGAAGATACACAGGACAGCGTCTTGGTAAAGCTCAAAAGCGGAAGATTCGTCAGGGCGGACATGGTGATCCTGTCGATCGGTGTCCGTCCCAACAGCGCACTGGCAAAAGAAGCCGGACTCAGGCTGAACGAACGCGGAGGGATCGTCGTAGACGAACACATGCGCACGGAGGATCCATCCGTTTATGCTGTCGGAGATGTGATCGAAGTCGAAGACTTCGTCTCCGGGGACCGTACGATGGTGCCGCTTGCCGGGCCTGCCAACAAACAGGGCAGGATCCTGGCCGACGTGCTGGCGGGCAGGGATTCAGTCTATAAAGGAACTCAAGGTTCGTCAATAGCCAAGGTATTCGATCTGGCTGTCGCTTCTACAGGCGCCAACGAGAAGACTCTCATCAGAAGAGGACTTGAGAGAGGAAAGGATTACGAGAGTTTCATTATTCTGCAGAATTCCCATGCCACTTACTATCCCGGTGCCACTCAGATGACCATCAAGATGCTCTTTGAGCCTGAAAGCGGAAAGATATTCGGAGCACAGATAGTCGGAAGGGAAGGGGTGGACAAGCGAATAGATACCATAGGGGTCGCGATGAGGCTCGGTGCCTCCGTCTATGACCTCAAGGATCTGGAGCTGGCCTATGCGCCTCCGTTTTCTTCAGCAAAGGATCCAGTGAATATGGCAGGCTTCGTGGCAGAGAACATCCGTACCGGCCTCGTGAAGATCGCGGCGTATGACGCTCCGGATACAGATCCGGACGCGATTCTTCTCGACGTGCGTGAAGAGGCCGAAGTCATGGCATACGCTGTACCTGGAGCGGTCAACATCCCGCTGGGTCAGTTGAGAGACAGGCTCTCTGAACTGGATCCCGAAAAGAGGATCCTGGTGTTCTGTGCCATAGGAGTGCGTGCATATACAGGAGCCAGGATACTGTCGCAGAACGGATTCGGCAAAGCGGAGGTCTATCCCGGAGGTGTGACTTTCTACAAGGCAACGCACCCGAAAGAAACAGAGGAGACCGTACAGGAGACCAAGAAGGAGGTAGTCATCACTATGGAAGATTCGCAGGACAGGATCGTTCTGGACTGCTGCGGTCTGCAGTGCCCGGGCCCGATCATGGAAGTATATAAAACTATCAGTGACATGAAGGACGGACAGATGCTGGAGGTGTCCGCTTCCGATCCTGGATTTGCCCGTGACATAGAGGCATGGTGCAGGAGCACCGGCAATACCCTGGTCAGGAACGAAGTGAAAGACGGGCAGTATACAGCGATGATACGCCGAGGCACAGTGATAGAGGAGACAGGTATCTCGCATGTCGACGGGAACGGCAGGAACGGGAAGACGATCATAGTTTTCGACGGGGATATGGACAAAGTTCTTGCCAGTTTCGTGATCGCGAACGGAGCATTGGCGATGGGTAGGCCCGTGACGATGTTCTTCACGTTCTGGGGGCTTAACGCTCTCAGAAGGAGCGAGAACGTCAGGGTAAAGAAGAACCTCATTGAAAAGATGTTCGGATGGATGCTGCCCAGAGGCGCCGGAAAACTCAAGCTGTCAAAAATGAACATGGGTGGAATGGGGACTGCAATGATGAAAGGCATCATGAAGGACAAGAATATAGATTCCCTGGAGACCATGATGAAAAAAGCAATGGAGAACGGTGTGAAGATCATAGCCTGCTCCATGAGCATGGACGTGATGGGGATCCGCCCTGAAGAACTGATCGACGGCGTGGAGATCGGCGGGGTTGGGACATATCTCGGCGCGGCTGAGGATTCGGATGTGAATCTCTTTATCTGATATGCGGATATAATCCAGATGTCAGACAAAACGGTAATACCAACCGAAATACAATGCAGAAAAAACGACAAAGGAGGTCGGCGCTGCGCCCTGACAGATACAGGCAGTCAGCGCAGATAACGAATACGATGAGGAAGCTTATCTCCGTACTGATGGTCATCATTGCGATAGCCTCGTTCCTGAGCGGATGCGGTGTATCAGAAGGAAAGGGCAATTCTCCCGGGGAAGCCAAGGGCGGTATCTCGTTCGAGGCTTACGTTAAAGAAGGAGATACATTCACGTTTGAGTTGGATCCGGAGAATGCCGTATCCTATCAGGATCTGAGAGATGCTACTTCCAGAATACATATGAATGGCGGGAACTGGGCATCCTATTTTGAGGTCAAGGAAGTCTACAGGGAGCATTATGAGTACGATGACGACGGACAGCCGACAGAGACATACATGAAAGGATATTTTGTAGCGGCGGTCCTCCTGGACAGTTACTATTTTGCGGACAACTGGTCCCGGAACGGATTGGAGTTTCAGGTCTTTCTGGATGCCACACAGACAAGGGTCATGAAAAACGAAGGAAAGACATATGATCCCGTGACAGATGAGATATTGGAAGTAAGGACCTATCACGGGGCTGACCCGATACTTGTATTCACCGATTTTGTCGATTCCTGGGACGAGATGACAGTAGAGACATTCACCGGGAAACTGAACAGTTTTGAGATGGTGAAAGCAGAAGGCGATCTTTATTTACTTGATTCTTCTGCGGTACAGTTCAAAAATCTCGGTAATGGGATAAGATACTTTGCTGCGTATGACTCGGATGAGGAGTATTATGTAATACTCTTGAAGACTGATGATGAGGAGATGGATCCCGATAAGGAATATGACGGAGCGGTCTATACAACCAGATACGGCGAGACATACCGCTATACAGGATACAAGAAGATCGTACTCTGGGAAATGATCACAGATCTTATGCAGAGAGTCGATAAGACCGCGTGATACTATGTCGACGCATCTGCCTCTTTCCATGTTTTCTTCGGATAAGAATGAGACGATCCGCACATCGATCAGCAGTGAAACACAGGGTAATTGAAGTTCGGTATCTGCCGGATTCACGTCTTTGAAGAACCGGATTCGGGAACTGTGCCGCGCTTGCGGATACATTTAACAAATATTACCTGAACATGGTATCATTAACATAAGAAAATCTAAAAAACAGGAGGGAAATACGAACATGCTTTATGCGAAACTGAACAACGGCGTCGAGATCCCCATGCTGGGAC
>JAFZZV010000080.1 GCA_017828855.1 Oscillospiraceae bacterium
GAAAGGTCCGGGTTCTTTTCCATGGCGGCTTTGGCAGCTTCGGTGAACGCCGCGATATACTGCCTGTGGCGTTCCATCCTTGAAAGGTTGCTTCCGTCGCCGACCTGCATCCTCGCGCGGAGATATTTTATAGAATTATCTCCCATCAGGTGGTAGTCGGACCCTGCGGTCATAAGAGGATCGATGAATGTGAAATCCTCGTCAAGATGCACCGTCACTCCGCCGTAATAGTCATTGATCACCGGAACGGTATCCATCGTGAAGGACAGATAGTGCTCGATAGGCGTATCGTACAGTATGCCGGAGACACAGTCGACGGTGTTCATGCAGCTTTCTGTTCCGGGAACGCCGTAAGTGTGTGCCAGCGCCGCCTGCGCTGTGGCGATCCCGGTCCACTGACCGAAATCGTTGACCGTTTTTATCTCTGCCATCGTATCCCTGTTGATATGGATGGCATCCACGGTCTTTGTTGACTCGTTGAATAGCAGCAGGAACAGAAAATCCGCCTGCTGGTTGTTCCTTCCCGAAGTCTCCTTCTCTGCGAATTCCTCGTCCTTGTCTATCCCTATCAGCAGGAAGGTCCTGATATCATTCCTGCGGACATACCATTCTCCGCCCAGATAGATCATGTCCCTCTCATCCTCTTCGTACTGCGTGTCGCGCTGATCAAATTCGGCAGGATCTACCTCGACGGTATTATGCATATCCTCAAGGATGAGCATGATTTTGAACACGAAAAACAGTGCGGCAATAATAAGTATTGCCGCACCGAAAACTCTTAGATTCCTCTTTTCAAACTTTATGTAACGATTACCGCTCATAGTTCAAAAATGCCAGAATCGGGATCTGTTTTATTAGGCGTTCTCCCTCTTTCTGAGAAGAAGCACAGCAGCTGCTGTGAACACGAGAGCTCCGAATCCGTAGGCATAAACTTCCGCCATGCGGTCACCGGTCGCAGGAGATGTGCCGTCGGACGAAGAAGCAGTTTTCAGAACGACGAAAGCGCTATAGCTTCCATCAGTGGTAATAACTATGTTCTCGCCACTGATAGTAGCACTCTCTTCCTTCCATTCACCATCAACGCCACCGACCTTGTGCATCACGTGGACTTTATCGGAAGACTTTGTTCCAGCCTTAATCGTAAATGATGTAGGACCATCAGTACTCCCAATAGGAAGCGGACTGGCATCAAAAATGAGATAAATCTCAAACTCACTGGGATTAAACTCACCAGCTATATAATCCTTAAAATAGCTGGCATTTTTTCCGCTGAGTTCATCTCTTACATCATCAAGAATAGCAACAACCTCTTCCGGAGTAGAAGCAGGATAACTGCTGGCCTGAACAGTAACCAAGAATCCTTCTTTAGGCGTAACAAGAATGTCACTGCTGGAAGGACTGCTTGTAGCAAAGACCTGAGCACTCAGCATTACCGCTACCAGGACGGTAAGAACAAGCGATACTACCTTTTTCATTCTTCTTTCCTTTCTTTTGCGGCAATGCCGCTTATTATCTCTTTTATGTAACAGAGTCTGACGGCTCTTTTACTTCTACAGCACAAACAAGATATCTCTTGTTCAGGTTGCCTCTCAGGCATGTGGAGAGGATAAGTATATTGTTATTGTAATCAAATTCCATCGCCTCATCAAGATTCGCGCCTAACGATCTTGAGGAATACAGGGAATCTATGAAAGACATATAACCCCATTCAGAACTGAAGTCAAATGACATCAGTATGTGCCTGTTGTCATATGGGACTGCTGCAAATACCTTGTATCTGATCTCCCTATCGGGAGTGTAGATCACGACTTCATTATACCTGCTGAAATTGTCAGGATCGGAGAAGAATATCTGCAGCGTGCCGAACATGGCACCGGAATTCATCTTGTGCCCGTATATGACGGTGCACTTGTCGGAGAAATCAAAGCGGTTTCTTGAAGCCTGTGTATAAAGCGCTCCGTCATCGGACTGCTGTCCGTCCGGTCCGTGATCCAGATAGTAGTCATCGTCGCCCACTCTCTGCAGCACCGGCTGACTGATCTCGCTTCCCGGAATTACCAGCCACGCGTAGATGTCCGAATTCGTTTTCCTGAGTGTCTCGAAGTCCACAGGGCTGTCATATCCGTAATCCGGATCCAGCGAACCAGGAAGGACATCGACATGATCCTTTCCGTTTCCTGTATCGATATCCGGAAAGTTGGGAATCTTTGGCGTCTGCTTCTTTCCGAACAGCAGATACCTACCTAACATCATAGCACATACAACGGCAAATACAAGGAAAAAAGCGCCGAAAATATGCAGTATTTTGTATTTAATACTATTATTATTGTTCAACTTATTCACTAGCACCTCCGAAGTATCTCTCCTGCAGACGGATCAACCGATCATATGCTTCTTTTCCGGCGGTTCTGCCGATCTCATCGAACGCAGGGGCGATATTGGGTGCCCTTCCTGACATATTGTGACTGTCAGTTCCCACAAAGGAAATGGTCCCTTTTTTTATCATTCTGAGAACTCTCCGTCTGAGTTTCCTGTCCAGTATCGACTCAGCATTTGCCTGCATCAGGATCCCGTTGCCGGAGAAGTCCTCCCATACATGTTTTTTAACGTACTCGAAATAACGCTCTATGTGAGCAAGGACGAGATCGATACCGTTCATCGTTCCCAGACGCATGACCTCGTCGATCGCCCTTGACGTCCAGGGTACGAACGGCATCTCAAGCAGGATCACGTCGGTACCTTCGGCTTTGAAATCCTCAAGTCCCTCGTACCTGCTTATCCCCTCAAAGTACATGACTTCCGCTCCGAGGCTTATCTCGGGGCAGCTGTCATCCGTCTCATTCATAAGTCTCTCGTACGCTTCCTGACGGTTCCTCAGAAAACGTTCCGGACTGTTTCTTGTCGGATAGAAATGCGGAGTCGCGATCACCCTGTCAACGCCCTGGCTCTTTAGCTCGCGCAGCATCTCCAGACTCATCTCGACCGACCGGCTCCCGTCATCTATGCCCGGGAGGACATGGCAATGTATATCTGTCACTTTGCACTGCCGCTTCCGCGGTCATCCGCTCTGGTTGCTTCTTCCCTGAATCTCCTCATGGACTGCTCATAGCTCTCACCGTAAGCTGCGCCGCCGTATCCTTCCCCGCCTGCGGTGTCGGCATACTGTCCGTACTTTCCGTACTTCCCGTATTTGCCATATTTGCCGTACCGGCCGGATTTCGTACCGCTCTCAGCGCATGTCAGGACGAATCCGAGCAGTTTTGCATCCGACAGTCTGAAACTGTTGACTGCGTCCGCCACGATGTTCTTGTCAGAGTAGTTTCCTCTGACTGTGAGGATCATTCCATCAGTGAACTTCGACACGACCAGCGCGTCCGACACGATGGTGACGGGAGGGAGGTCGATTATGATATAGTCGAAGCTCTCCGCGAGTCTTTCTATGGTTATCCTCATCGGGGAACTGCCCAGAAGCTCAGAGGGGTTCGGAGGAATATCACCGGCAGTGATGACTTTCCAGTTGCTGAAGTGACCCGAATCCTGTATCACGGAGCTGCTGCTGGCGAGCCCTGCGAGAAGATTTGAGAGTCCCGGGGCATCCTTGAGGCCAAGCCTTCTTCCGAGGTTTGGAAGGCGCATGTCTCCCTCTATCGTGAGGACCTTCTTGCCGGTCCAGGCAAGTGCATATGACAGGTTTATGGAAGTAGTGCTCTTTCCCTCGTTCCTGACGGCGCTGGTCACGCCGACGACACGGCACTTTCTCTCATCCGGAAGAGTGAACGCGATATTCGTTCTGAGCAGCTTATATGCCTCAGATGCTGCAAAACTGATATTGTCGCACAGGAGATCCTTTTCTTCCGAAGTGTTCGCGGAGACAGTCTTTTTCTTCCCCAGCATTATCACTTGTCCCCTTTCTTTCTTCTCTTTGCGCTCTTGTCAGCGCTGTCTGAGGATGTCGATTTACCGTATGTCCCGTAGCTGGATGAACCGGTATCCCTCAGATCCGGTATTGCAGCGAGAAGCGGGATGTCAGGATAAGTGTTCTTGAGCACATCCTCATCATGGACTACCGTATCCATGAGCGAGACGATCACCACGATGCCGCATGTTATGACCATGCCTATCAGACCGCCGACCGCGGCGGCCTTGGTGTAACTCGGTGAATACCTCTTCTTGGGGATCACGCCGTAGTCAGCGACCTTTCCGGATGTTCCGTCGATTATCCCGCTGATCTTGTTCGGGAGGACCTTCGCAATCGTGTTGACCAGTGTCTTTGCGTCAGAAGGATCTGCGCAGGTCACTGTAACCCTAAGGACCTCAGTGTTCTGCTCGGGGCCGGCAGTAACCATTCCCTTAAGCTGTTCATATGTGTAATCAAGTCCCGATTCCCTGGCAACTTCCTCAAGTGTCGTTCTGGTCATCAGGATGACAGTATAGGTATTGACCAGGCTCTTTGAAGCCGTTATATCTCCCGAGCTGACAGAAACCGAAGTATTACCGATCGAAAACGAACTGTTGTTGACGTAGATCAGAATGCTCGACTGGTAAAGAGGAGTCACCACGTATTTTGCATAGGCATAGCCTGCCGCGGCGCACAGCACCATTACAAGCAGTATCACAAGGATGTGATTCCAAAGTGTCCTCGCCAGCTGAAGAAGATCTATCTCCAGATAATCGTCTTCCCGAGTGGTTTGAGTTGGCATTTCTCCACCGCCTAAAGGTTAATTTTCTGATTCTGGGCATGAGCACAGATATACATGGTAAGTCTATCATCAAAGAATCACGAATTCAACGGGAGTTTTTTTACACTCTAAGAAGATCTGCATCCTCCCGGAAAGCCACCGAGAACACATGTCCGGGCGGATCATGTCACCCGTTATATTCTTCTCTGAGGAGACCGTAGATGCACATGTCCGCGACGCCCTGATTGTTCCAGTCGGACTTCCTGAGAACTCCTTCCAGCTTCATGCCGCATTTCTGCATGACCTGCCCTGAATGAGGATTGTTCGCGTCATGTCGGGCCTCCACGCGGTTGATGCCGACGCTGCGGAAGAAGAAAGCGATTACTGCGCTTAGAGCCTCGGACATAATGCCCTTGTGCCACCACCTGTCCCCAAGGCAGTATCCGATCTCGACGAGTTCACATCTGTCGTCCCTTTCGACCACGGATATGTTGCCGACAGGCTCACCGATTTCCTTGAAAACTATCACCCAGTTGTAGTATGCCGGGTCTCCGTAGTTCTCTATCCAGTCACCTATGACCTTCTCCGTGACTTCCACGGAAGTGTGAGTCGGCCATCTGAGGAATCTGGTCACATCGTCTCTGGAGCACCAGTTCCGGTAGGCGTACGGTGCATCCTCAGGAACGAATCTCCTCAGTACAAGCCTCTCTGTCTCGATAGTGACCGTGCCCAGATGCTGCATCAGCTCTCCCCTCCCTCTGAATAGACAAGACCTTTTTCTTTCCTTATATACAGGATCTCCAGCGCCGCCGACTGGATCACGGCGAACGCCATGAACACCTTAAGGATGAGATCATAGTCTCCTGTAAAGTCGTATGTATATCCCGCCAACGCGGTAAAAACTGAAAATGCCGGCTGTGTGAACAGCGATGCCGCAGACCTTATCTCACCGAATCTGGCAACGCCGTACACATCCCTTATGATCAGATTCGCAGCAAGTCCGGCTCCGGCATTTGCCGCCCCGCTGAGAAATCCGGCGGCATAGACTGCGGCCTCGCTTTTAGCTGTCAGAAACAGGATATAAGAGAAGAACGGGAGGAACAGGATCACTCTGTTGGTCTTCCGGACACCAATTCTGTCTCCGAGAAATCCGTCTATGAGCTTGAATATCATGTTCCCCATAAGATTGCAGGAGAGCGCCGCTGCTCCGACTTTCGCAGAGAATCCTTCAGCCTCGCAGTATCCGGAAACATGCGACATAAATGCCGCAAGAGAAAAGCACATCACAAGGAATACTATTA
>JAFZZV010000081.1 GCA_017828855.1 Oscillospiraceae bacterium
CGGATATCTCTATTTCTTCTCGCGTCCGCTTCCCGGTGACGATTCAGGATCATGGCATTCCAGCGACCTGTGGTACATACACGGGACCCTGGACAGATGCTGGCGTCCCTTCACGGAGTATGACTACAAACTGTCGGACACCATGGTCACCTACTGGACCAACTTCTGCAAGAACGGAGATCCCAACGGAGAAGGCCTGCCTGAGTGGCGTCCGTATACGAAAGATGACAGATTCACAATGGTATTCGGCGACGGGTCTATCGGCCAGGGAGAGCCTGAGTTCAACCCGAACCCCGATCCGAACGCTGCCCGCTGGCAGGTCGCTGACAACCCGTGGGTATGATCCGATCCTGAAAATGCGGGTGTTACTATCGTAATCCGGAAAACACGCTTCTAAGGCAAAGAGGGAGAAACAGAACAGTTTCTCCCTCTTTGCCGTGATTTATCAGTTGTCTTCATGCTTTGGGTGTAAGGATCAAGCCCAGTATCAGGCAGACGATGCACAGTCCCAGTGCTGCAAGTGTATTCCGTTTATCCTGCTTCTTTATTATCCTATAACAGAGCATGCCGAAGAATACTACCGTCCCCATACCTCCGAACACGCCCAGCAGCGGTCCGAGCGTTCTGAATATCTCTGTCATTTCTTTCTCCCTTTCTGTGTATTCAAGCAGTTTTGCATTCTGTTTTTTCTTTTTGTGATTATACCACAACACACATTTCATCACAGATACGTTCGGCTACCTCCACCGTCCCGTATTCGGAAAAAAGGTCAAAATGTTCTCTATGTTTTCCTAACAAATGATAAAATAGGTATATATACCAGAAGAAATCTCATCGGAAAGGAATCGATAAATGTCGGATAAGAAAATGATGAGCGGCAATGAAGCTATCGCCCGCGGAGTATGGGAAGCGGGGGTACATGTCGCTGCTGCCTATCCCGGCACTCCCAGCACCGAGATACTGGAAAACATCGGTGCTCTGTATAAGGACGACATCTACTGCGAGTGGTCGTGCAATGAGAAAGTCGCTTTTGAAGTGGCATCCGGAGCGTCGATCGGCGGAGCCCGCGCTTTCTGCGCTTTCAAGCATGTCGGTATGAACGTAGCTACGGACCCGATCTTCTCAATGGGTTACGCAGGAGTCAACGGCGGACTGGTCTTTGTCACTGCAGATGACCCGGGATGCTGGTCTTCACAGAACGAGCAGGACAACCGAAATTACGCACCTCATGCAAAGATCGCCATGCTTGAGCCTTCTGATTCTCAGGAATGCCTTGATTACGTCAAGGCTGCGTATGAGCTCTCTGAGAGATTCGACACTCCTGTCATGATCCGCGTCACCACGCGCGTATGTCACTCCAAGAGCCTCGTGGAAACAGGCTCCCGCGAGAATATCAGCGTCAGAAAGTACGAGCGCAATACTTCAAAGTTCACGCTCCTGCCGGCCGTGGCCATTGCCAGACACCCTGTCCGCGAGAAGCTCCTGACAGAGCTCGAGGAATTCGCTTATGACAGTCCTCTGAACAGAGTCGAGGAGACTGAAGGCGCCACTGTAGGAGTCGTTACCTCCGGCATCTCTTATCAGCATGCCAGAGAAGTATTCGGGGACACTGCCTCTTTCCTGAAGCTCGGCATCACCTATCCCCTCTCCAAAAAACTTGTCAGTGAATTCTGTTCAAGATACCAGACGATCTATGTGATAGAGGAGAACGATCCTTATCTCGAGACGCAGATTAAGGCTCTCGGCTTTACCAACGTCCACGGCAAGGACCTCATTCCCATTTGCAATGAGCTCAACGCCGGCATACTGCGCAAGGCTCTGTTTAACGAAGAGCCGGGCGAGACATATCATGTGGAGGCCAAGGCTCCTGCCCGTCCTCCCACGCTCTGCGCAGGATGTCCGCACCGCGGATTCTTTTTCGCTCTCACCAAGGTCCTGGATCAGGTCGTTCCTGTCGGTGATATCGGCTGTTACGGTCTGGGCTGCCAGGCCCCCTTCAACGGTTTTGATTTCTCCCTGTGCATGGGAGCGGGGTTCTCTGCTCTAGTCGGACTCGCGCAGGCACTCAAGCGGCAGGGCGATGCCAGAAAGCCGCTCGGGATGCTGGGAGACTCCACATTCTTCCATTCCGGCCTGACATCGTTGATCGATATCGTCTCTTCCGAATCCAACGTCATTGCCTGCGTGATGGACAACTCCATAACTGCCATGACCGGTCATCAGGACAATCCCGGGACAGCCAAGAACCTCATGGGCCAGCCTTCCCCGCAGATCGATATAGTAGCGCTGGTCAAAGCCTGCGGTATCGATGACGATCACCTCCGTGTAGTTGACCCAATAGATATGAAGGCGATGGATGCCGCTCTTCAGGACGGCATCTCTGCAAACGGTCCCTTCGTGATCGTGACGAGACGTCCATGCGTTCTGATCAAGGAAGTTGCAAGAGCGAACGGCAGGAGGCATGCGGTCATCGATCCCGAGAAATGCGTGGGATGCAAACTGTGCATGAAGGTGGCATGTCCTGCCATCGCTTTCCGGGACGGGCACGCAGTCATCGCCGAAGGCTCGGGATGCACCGGATGCGGGCTGTGCACTCAGCAGTGCAGGCTCGGCGCTATCAGCATTGTGGAGGCATAAGGAAATGACAAAGAGCTTTCTTTTGATAGGCGTAGGCGGTCAGGGCACCATTCTTATCTCCAGGATCCTTTCCGCCGGATTCGCTGAAATGGGTTATGACGTCAAAATGGCGGAGATCCACGGGATGTCGCAGCGCGGCGGATCCGTCACAACGATGATCCGATACGGTGATAACGTGCACTCTCCGAACTTCGGCGATGCCGAAGCCGACGTCATCATCTCCTTTGAGAAATCTGAAGTTCTGCGCGCTCTGCCCCAGCTGAAGAAGGGCGGTACAGTCATAACAGATTCCTATGAGATATACTCGGTACCTGTTCTTACGGGAGCCAGCGAATATCCCTTTGACGCTTTGGATCAGGTCAGGGCCGAGGTGCCCAACACAATCGTAATAGAAGCCTTCCGGGAAGCTGAGAAGCTAGGGAACAGCAGATGCCAGAACATAGTTCTGCTCGGCAAGCTGGTCAGGACGATGGGGCTGGATGAAAAGATCGACTGGAGATCGCTTGTGGCGGCTAACGTTCCCCCTGCGACAGTCGACATAAATCTAAAAGCGTATGATCTCGGATACAGCATGTGACGGGGTGGAGATATGTACAGACATTTTGAAGAGATCGCTGAGGCGGCAAAGAACCTTCCCGAAAAAAGCAGGATGGCTGTTGCCGGCGCTGCAGACAAAGCCGTTTTGGAATCCGTTCTGGATGCTCTCGACGGCGGTATAGTAACTCCGGTCCTGGTCGGAGAAAAAGAGGATATCAGTGCTCTTCTCAAAGAGATGGGGCGAGATCCTGAAAGCTTCGAGATCGTCCAGGCCGCTGCAGGAGAAGAGGGACAGAAAGCAGTCGACCTCGTCCGTGACGGCAGAGCCTCCGTTCTCATGAAAGGAATGATAGAGACCCGCGACCTTCTCAGACCTGTTGTCAATAAAGAAAACGGACTGCGGACCGGATCCGTCATGAGCCATGTCGGCTTCTTCGACAGAGTCCCCGGCACAGACCACTTCATCATACAGACTGACGGCGGGATGCTTCTTTATCCCACACTTGAAGAGAAAAAGGCCATCATAGAGAACGCGGTAAGCGCGCTTCACGCGATCGGGATCGAATGCCCTAAGGTCGCGGTGCTTGCCGCTGTAGAGACAGTGAACCCCAAGATGACTGAGACCGTTGACGCTGAGGCACTCAAAAAGATGAACCGAGACGGTGAGATAACCGGCTGCATCGTGGAAGGACCTATAAGTTACGATCTGGCTATGAGCAAAGAGATCGCCGAACACAAGAGATACGACTGCCCTTACTGCGGAGATTTCGATGTTCTCGTAGTGCCGACCATCGCTGCCGGAAACATAATCGGCAAATGCTGGACCGTGACCTGCAAAGCGCTGCTGGGCGGTATCGTCGTCGGGGCAAAGGCACCTATCGTACTGACTTCCCGCGGTTCCACCGCTGAAGAGAAGTTTTATTCCATCGCTGTCGCGGTCCTCGTGGCGGAAGGGAGCCGGAAATGAGCAGGATACTGGTGATAAATCCCGGCAGCAAAAGCACCAAGATCGCCATGTATGAGGATCACCTGCAGCTCTGGCAGCAGGATATAGAGCACGATGCCAAGGTCATAGAGAGCTACCCCACAATATACTCACAGCTTGACCTCCGTGCCGGGACAGTCATCGAAGCTGTCAGACAGCACGGTGACCGGCTGGAGGATCTGGCCTGCATCATGTCAAGAGGAGGGCTCCTGCCTCCCCTGGCTTCCGGAGCTTATGAAGTAAATGAAGAGATGCTGGATGTCCTGGAGCACAGGCCCATAAACCACCATGCAAGCAACCTGGGTGCAGCCATAGCTTACAGTCTGGCTGTCCCTCTCGGGATCAAGGCTTACATCTACGATCCGGTCACAGTCGATGAAATGATCGACATCGCCCGCATCACAGGACTCAAAGAAATAAAAAGGCATGGTCAGGGACACAATCTCAACATGAGGGCTGCTGCACTGAAGTACTGCGGGGAAAACGGTCTGGATTACCGCGCAACGAACCTGATCGTTGCCCACCTCGGAGGAGGCATCACGCTGACTCTTCACTCATGCGGACGGATCATAGACATGGTCTCGGACGATGAAGGCCCCTTCTCTTCCGAACGAGTCGGCCTCATACCGGGATACAAACTCGTAAAGCTTGCCTATATGGACGGACACGATTACGGATCCATGATGAAGCTCATGCAGAGACAGGCCGGGCTTATCTCTCTCATAGGAGAAGGAGACACGAGAAAAGTAGAAGAGCGGATAAAGAACGGGGACGATGAAGCAAGGCTCGCGTATGAAGCCATGGCGCTGTCGGTATCAAAAGCAATTGCATCGCTGTCAGCCGTCGTTGACGGAAATGTCGATCAGATAATTCTCACAGGCGGCATTGCCCATTCAGCATACTTCACCGGCATGATAGAAGAACGGGTGAGATTCATTGCTCCCGTCTGCATCATTCCGGGCGAGAATGAGATGCAGGCACTGGCTGACGGCGCATGCAGGGTGCTGAGCGGGGAGGAGACCGCAAAGCAGTATTCGGAACCGGCTGAACGCCCGTTTTGAGATATGATCGTATTTGACAAGCATCCGGCAGGAAATGATCCTGCCGGATGTTTTCTGTATGTCTGTTATCAGGCTGCAGCCCGCATTCACCTGATGTAACTGAAGAAAGTGTGGCGATGCAGAAAGTCCCGGAAAACTCAGTTTCCGGGGCCTTCTCGGTGATTCTTAATAGGTTTTCAGACAGTCTGGATCAGGTGTTATCAGTGTGATCCTTAGGTGCATTCGCGTCTCCGGCGCCTCCGGACAGAGTCCAGTGCCTGTATACGCCTGCTGCATCCTTGGCTGCGCGGGCTTTCTGAGCTGCTTCCGTATAGAGGCCGTACTCATGAGTCACAAGGCATTCCATGTAACTGGGGTCGGTGTGGGAGTTCCTGGGCAGCGGCACATCCTGCTCGCCGGCCAGTATGTCCTGAACCTTCTTTACGTCCACGGTATGCGTCGTGCTGCCGTCTTCCACTATGACAGCGGCGGCTACGCCTGCCGCCTGGCCTGTACCGACGCACTGGGGGATCAGATTCACGTTGTCAATGGCGATCTTGTCCGCCGAGATATGACGTCCGGGAGCCAGGATGTTCTCCACCTTCTGAGGCAGTATCGCGCGGTACGGGATCTCAATAGGAGCGTTGTCGTTCAGCGTATCGACAGTGCAGTGCCACGCTATGCAGTCTTCATGCTCCTTCGGGAAAGCCCAGTCGTTGGAAGAGATGACGTGCTCACCGACTATGCGGTGAGAACCTCTGGTGCCGAGCTGAGGAGCAATATCATAGAGGAAAGCATTCCTGAAGATATCAGGGCAGGCAGTCCTGTAGTATTCGATGACCTTGCGGATAGCCAGACGGGTCTTCATTTCGGTATCGGTCTGGTCGGCGATCTTGGAGCAGTCATGTTTCGGCTGCCAGTTATTCATCCAGCTGACATCGTCAGTTGGGCCGTCGATCATTCCTGCACGGAAACCGTGTATCTCTGCGACAGCATTGTTAAGAACCCTGGATTCTTCCGGATGTTCTGCCATCCATGCGCTGAAGGCTCTCTTGCTGAAACCGCCGATGCGGTATACGAGAGCTGTGGAAGAGCAGCGGCACTCGTCGTCGATGGCTGACGATGTCGGCGCTCCGGACTGACGGCAGAGGTCAGCGTCACCGGTAGCATCGATGACCACCTTGGCAAGCACTGCCTGGCGGCCTTCCTTGCTCTCGAAAATGACGCCCTTGCAGACATTGCCTTCCATGATGGGTTTAGTGCCCCAGCTGTGATACAGAACACGGATGGAATCCTTGTGCTCGTTGAGCATCACGTCCATCTCGATCTTCATCTGGTTAGGCTCGACCATGAATCCATGCTCGATACGGTCGCGTGTCGCGCCTCCCACATTGCGCCAGTATTTTATTAGGAGAGGATCGTTGCTTCCGGTGAGTTCAGCGGGAGGTCCTGCTACAGCACCGGGAATCTTGGAAAGGCGGGTGAACCATTCTTCCTGTAAACCGCGGACGAATATCTTGTCGTGGAACGATAGACTGGGGATAAGCAATACGTATCCGCCTGTCACGTCGCCGCCGCAGTATCCGTACCTCTCCATGAGGATGATGTTCTTGCATCCCGCACGCGCAGCAGCTATGGCAGCACTATGACCGGCAGCTCCGCCGCCCACTACGAGAACGTCGCATTCATCATATACGGGGATAGTTGTCTGAGGCTCTGTATAGGTCTTACCTGTCATCCTTTTTTACCTCCGGTATGTGTTGATTTGAGATACTTATATTATAAACAAACATACGGGCAAAATGGAAAGGCTCCTGCCGGATCCTTTCCGATCATATCCGGATATCCATTCGGACTATAATTGATCCGGGGATCCCGTTATGCGATCAGTGACGGTGTCCCGGACCACCGCCCTTATTGTTGCCGGGGCCGCGATGGCTGCCGGCACTCCCGGGATCCCTTCCGCTTCCGGCCCCGCCCGGCTTTTTCCGCGCATTTGCGACACCGGGGCCAAGTCCGCTGATCCTGCCGCGGTTTCCCGGACCGGTCTCCATCATCGGAGCTCTGTATATAGGTGCGGGCTTTCGAATCGTGCGCCTTGGAGCGACAGGTTTCGGACTGATGTAAGGCCTGAAGTATCTTTTATGCACCGGTACATGAGGTCTGTAACTGATCCGGAACAGTCTTTCCAGCAGCGACGGCCTTTTATATCTGCGGTAGGATGTGATACGGTTCGCGACAGTGAGTGCGCTTATGACCGCTGCTGCTCCCGCAAGCAGTTTGCCCGCGCCGTCAAAAACAGATGAAGTAGCTCCCCCCGTGAGGTCGACGTACTGATCCTGCTTGTCCGTGATCGACACTTCCATCCCGTATTCGGTGAACATCTGTGCCACAGTGGTCGCTTCCTGCGAGGTCAGGTTCTCTCCGACCACCACAGGGACCATGCTAACAAGATTTGAGGATTCTTCATCGGTATACCCGAAGACATCCTCCAGAAGATCGCCGGCAGTCACCCTGTCGCATGTACCTGTCGATACCAGAACCAGATTGTAGACGTTTGTTGATCTTGCCGCGGAAGACGCCTTGTTCAGAAGGGATATCGAAGGCGTAGCATTCTGAAGGCGTGATCCGCAGTAAGGACAGAAATTGGTCTGTTCTGTAAGTTCAGCGCCGCAGTTACCGCAATACATGTTTATTTCTCCTCCTACAGTTTTTTTGACGACCATGAATAAAGTATATATCAGATAACATACCGGAATAGACAAAGGCACTGAAGAATCAGATCGTATGGCTGATCATATAAGCGCTGCGGAATGCGGTCTGAAGGTCTCCCATGCTGTTGCAGTCGCCGATGTGATAGAACTGCTTTCCGCAGTTCATGTACTTCACCGCTCCTGATACATCGGACTTCATCCCGGCTGCAAGAAGCACAGTTCCGGCTTTAAGTGTCTGCTCTTCCCCGTTCTCATCTATGTATGTAACACCATCCTCAGTGATCCCCGTACATGTCGCGTTGAGAATGATCTTCAGGGTATCCTCATACTCCCTGACTGCAGCAAGGAACATGCCGTAATAGTGATCCCTTCTGGCTTCTTCCGCAATGACGTCCTTCATCTCGATGACTGTGACCCGCCTGCCGTTTTGCGCCAGATGCAGCGCAGTCTCTACACCGACCTCACCGCCGCCTACGATGATCACATCATCAGCAACGCTCTTTTCATCCCCGTAGACGTCCACAGCAGGCTTCGCCCTCTCTATGCCCGGAATCGGCGGGATAACCGGCCTGGATCCTGTCGCTGCGATGACCACGTCGTATCCCTGCTTCTCCAGCCAACCGGGATCCGGTTCGCTGTTCAGTTCGACATCTATCCCCGCGGACTCGTCTATCTTCCTTTCATACCAGTTCAGAAGATCCTTCATCGGCCACTTGAATGAGGCGTACCGACTGTGGTTCATCATTCCTCCGAGCCTTCCGCTCTTCTCGAACAGCGTAACAGCGTGCCCGCGGCCGGCGAGTTCAAGGGCCGCTTTCATTCCGGCAGGTCCTCCTCCTATGACGGCGACTTTTTTCTCGCGGGTTACCGGAACGTTCCTCCTGTCGATGGTCTTTTCGGAAGCGAATCTGGGGTTGACCACGCAGACAGAGAGATTGTGGTTCGGATTATGGCACTTATTGCATCTAAGACACGGGATTATATCGTCTGCCCTGCCTTCATACAACAACCGTCCGTAGTCCGGATTGGAGATGAATGCCCTTGCCATGGATATCAGATCCGCACTTCCTTCAGCGATCGCGTTCTCGCAGTCCTCAGGCTTGAAGAAACCTGCTGAAGCCGCGATCATCTGCTTTACGCCGGCTTTCTTTACGTAATCAGCCATATAGAGAAAAGGCGTGCGGCTCTTTGCGAAGCCTGTCGGGTGCTGGTTGTCTATCTCCATGGAGCGTATGGTGAGTATATCTATGAGCCCCTCTGCTTCTTTTGCGAATGCCACGGTATCATCCAGCGTCCAGCCGTTAGGGTCATCCTCATGTCCGGAGACCGAAGCTTCTATCAGGAAATCTTTCCCGCACTTTTCCTTGATCTTCCTGCAGAGCTCCAGAGAAAAGCGGATGCGGTTCTCAAAACTGCCGCCGAATTCGTCTGTGCGTTTGTTCATGATAGGGGACATGAGCTGCCCGGTCAGTACCATCTTGTATGACATGTGGATATATGTCCCGTCAAATCCGCAGTCCGCCATATATTTGGCAAGATCGGAGTATTTGTCTGTGATTTCATGCAGCGATTCTGCAGAATATCTCTCCTCACTTGGCTCACCGCCTCTTCCTTCCGGCAGCACCATGATGACTCCGTGTGCTCTTGCCCCGTAAAAGTGGATCGCATCGGCCATCTGTGCCATATATGTCCATGTGTCCGGGTCAGAAGAATCCCACCCGTTCGATCCTTTCCATATCTTGCCGAACTGATTTCCGTCACAGGTCACGATCGCCGCGCCGCCTCTTGCGCGTTCCGCGTAGCATTCTATGAGAGTGTCAGACGGCCATGTCTCTCCAGCCTGGGCATGATAAGGCTGGGAGGGAGGACAGATCATCCTGTTCTTGAGGATGACGTCTCCTATCTGCAATGGCGAGAGCAGATTGGGGTAATGGGGATTCATGTATTTTTCCTCCTGTGCAAACAGCGTTGTCCAAAACTCACGTAGGCACCTTTTCAGACATTTTTCTCAAGCTTCCGTGAGAGCGGAGTCATGTCCAAATAGTAGCAGTTAACTCTTTTTATGTGAAGGACATTTCCTTTTCAGTTCCTGCAGCCTGGCTGCCGTATCTGTTATATAATACCGACAGAGATCTTTTCTGTGAGAATAATTACCTTTTTCAGGAGCATCTCATATGCCTTCTTTCAGTGACAAAGAATACAGAGAACTCAAATACACCGCAGGTGATGTCATCTCCGACATGTCATTTGAGAACTGCTCTTTCCTGAACTGTGTTTTCGATGCATGTACCTTTGAGAGATGTGTGTTCAGCAGCTGCAGCTTCACATCATGCTCTTTCGTCAGTCCAATGCCTAAAAACACTGATATGAGATTCTGCGATTTCAGGAGATGCAGGATCATCGGCGTCAGTTTTATGAGTTTTGTGGATGACGAGTATATACGCAAACCGGTTAATTCCATGCTCGAATGCAGACTCAAATACTGCCTGTTCCATGATATGTCTTTCCCGGACTATGATTTCAGCAGCAACGAGTTCTCTCAGTGTGAGTTCACGGAGTGTGCTCTCAACGGCGCTGTGTTCCGCAAATGTGACCTAGCCGGGACCTCTTTTTCCAATTCTGATCTCAGGAGGGCAGATTTCAGACAGGCTGACGGCTATGTGATCGACATCTTCAACAACAAGCTTAAAGATGCCAGGTTCTCATCTCCGGAAGTCCTAAACCTTCTGTCTTCTCTTCACATCGAGATCGAGTGAACCTACGGTTTCTGCAGACGCTTATTTGAAACCGGTTCTGTCCGAGACTATAATCTCATTAATTTGACAGGAGGACATTGGTTATGATCAACAACGAAACGATGCAAAGCATCCTTGCGAGAAGAAGTTATAAGATCTTCGACAGCAGACCGATCGATGACGAATCTCTTGAGACCATCGTCACCGCCGGTCTGTATGCCCCGACGGGGATGAACCGCCAGCCTTGGCACTTCACTGTGATCAGGAGCCCGGAAATGATGGAGAAGTTCGGAGAAGCAAGAAGGTCTCTTCCCCTTCCTCCCGGTGTCCCGGCCGGCGCTGCCGCTGCAATGGGAGATCCCATGAGGAACGCACCGGTGATGATCATTGTTTCCGGAAAGGACGGCGGTACGACGCCCCAGGACTGCTGTCTCGCAATGGAGAACATGTTCATAGCAGCTGCTTCTCTCGGGATCATGAGCGGGTGGGACCACGCCACCGTTATGGATGTATTTCCGAACAATCCGGAACTTAAGGCAGAGCTGATCCCCGAAGGCTACAGTGTTTATGCTGCCGCTTTCTTCGGATATCCTGGTCCGGAGGTAAAGGATCGCGGGGAGAGAAAAGGAACGGTTGAATACCTTTGAAGTCTTATTGCCATACAAAAAACGCCCGCATGGGCGTTTTTTATTCATGCCTGACGGCGATCAACGAATGCCTCTCCGTGTTCAGGAGATAAGGGATCAGAGAACACCTTCTATCGGAGAGTTATCGACAGGAGTGTAATACCGTCCCGTTGATATTACATTCTCGTAGAACCGCACCGCATCATCTGCCAGGTCTTCATAGATATCGAGCACATGACCGAATCCTGAGTGAATTATCAGTTTACAGTTAGGGAGGCATTCCGCTGTTCGGATCATGAGTTCAGGCCTGGATATAACGTCCTCCGTTCCCCCGAACATCAGCACCGGTGTACGTATCGTGCGCAGTGCCTGCCTGAGGTTCTCCTCGGTCCGTGTGGCAAGCAGCGCAGGTCCGATGTTTATCTTCAGTGTCTCCGGTGACTCAAATATCTTCTCATAATCCTCAGAAGCTCGCAGTGCGCGGTCTGTTTCCCTGCAGATGCGGCGCCGCTCCTGCAGCGCTGGATCATCAGTCGGGACAAAAAAGAAATCGGGAAGAGAGCAGAATTCCGGCGCATCCGGATCCTTTTTATCAGTCACCGTATTCCCGCTCAGCACTCCTTCCACAGGAATGCCCTCAGGACTCAGAGGCCCGGCTACCGATGCAAAGAAGCAGACCAGACGTTCCGGATGCCTGAGACACAGATGCCATCCAACACCGGAGCCATGCGACGCACCGGAATACACGAACCGATCTGCGCCGATCCTGTCCGCAAAAGCCACTACATCGTCTGCAAACCTGTCATACCACCCGAGCCCGAAGTTCTCTTCCGTGTGTGTGGACCTGCCGAATCCACGGTCCGTAAGAAGAAAAACATGGAACCCTCTGCGTGCCATCTCGCGCTCGAACGAGAAGGCTGTATATTCATGATCGATCTGACTGCAAAGGATAAATCTGTCCCCGCTTCCGTATTCCTGATAGTAGATATCGGTATTCTCATCAACAGAACAGTACGGCATCTTTCCTTCCTCTCTGTATCTCTTTTTTCAACTGCCCGGTGAAAACACAGCAACTGCAGCCCGTTGCAGATATTATAACCCGCGCAGAGGTTTTGGGTATCATCTTAGTCACGGATCATCAGGCATCCGGACAGGGCAGCTTGACAATGTGATTTTAGAACTGATCATTCCCGATCAGAAAGCGGTGCAGAATCATGCACGGACTGATCATGTTGAATAATAGTTTCTTCCTTTTCAGATCAAAATATAGTAAAATTACGGAGGATCAGAACGCTCATCAGAAGCTGGAAAAGATAGCTCAAACTTATCGCATCTTCTCATGAGCCCTTCATCAACGATCGGTCGGAAAAAGTGACCGGGACAAGTCCTGAGAGTCGTTTTGCCGCCCGGGAAATAATAAAAGGAGACGATTTCTATGATCAAGATCGATGCAAACGCCATCGCTACGACCAAGGCCGGCAAACTGCAGGGCGCAGAGATAGACGGCGTCTATCGCTTTCTCGGTATCCGCTACGCGCAGTCTTCCGCGGGCAAGAACAGGTTCATGCCCCCACAGCCGCTGATTCCCTGGGATGACGTAAAGCCCGCCCTGTCTTACGCAGGCAAATCCTGGCAGTGCGACACTCCCCGCATGGAGGATCCCGAGATCCGCTGCACAAGATATCCTTCCGCCTATGAGAAGCTCATGACCGGAAGCAACGAGATGGGCGGCGACGGCGACGAGGACTGCCTCGCACTGAACCTTTGGACCCCCGGTCTCAACGACGGCAGGAAGCGCCCCGTAATGGTATGGTTCCACGGCGGCGGAAACATCGCCGGCGCAGCCGAGGCCGACTGGCACGACGGCTTCAACATGGCTAAAAACGAAGATATCATCTTCATCTCTGTAGGACACAGGCTCGGCATCTTCGGATATCTGTACCTGTGCGATCTCGACGAGCGCTTCAAGGACTGCGCCAACGTCGGCCATCAGGACATGGCAGCTGCGATGCAGTGGATCCATGACAACATCGAGGCCTTCGGCGGAGATCCTGGCAACGTCACCATAGTCGGACAGTCCGGCGGCGGCGGAAAGGTCGCGAACCTTATGTCCATGCCGATGGTCAAGGGCAACGTCCACAAAGCCATCATCCAGTCCGGCGGATTCCGCGGGGCCACTCCGGAAGAAGGAAGCGCTATGACCAAGCAGTTCCTCGACTTCCTCGGCATCGACAAGACCAACATCGACAAGCTCTGGGATTACACCCCGCAGGAGCTCATCCAGAAGCAGAGAGAGATCAATGCCACACGTACGGTCGGCACATACTTCGTCTGCCCCGTCGTCATGGACGGCAGAGTAGTCAAGTACGATCCGTTCGACGGCGCTGAAGGGTCCGAGTTCTGCAAGGACATCACCCTCATCACCGGCTATGACAAGGACGACGCGGTCCTGACGGCACTGATGGACCCCAAGATGTTCAAGTGGACAGAGGAAGATGTCAAGAACGCCATCAAGAACCTCGGATTCGATGACGCTCAGGCTGCTGACATCATCAGGATCTACAAGGGCTACATCGGCGAAGACGCACAGCCCGTACATCTCTTCACCACCTTCCTTAATGACCGCAACCACACCAAGGCCACATACACCAGGGCTCATTCCAGAGAGCTGGTCGGCGGCGGCGCACCGGTCTACAGCTACTGCTTCATGAGAGAGGGCAACGACCCCGAGTTCAGAGCCGTACACGGCGTTGAGATCCCGTTCTTCTTCGGAAACGCGGACTATGCACCGGCGCTCTGGAACTGCGACACCCACTATGATGCAATGAAGCTCAACGTGGCAGCCCGCTCCGCATGGGCGGCATTCGCCAGGACCGGCAATCCCTCCAACCCCTACATGCCCGTTTGGAGACCCTATGACAGCGAGACCCGCTACACCATGTGTGTGGACATCGACAGCAAACTCGTCAGCAAGTATCACGAGGAAGCGTACGATTACGTCTTCTGATCATTCTTCCCGCTTCAAATCACAGACCCGCAGGCTACTGCCCGCGGGTCTGTTCTTGTATTCGTGGTCGTCCAGTTATCTTGTAGGGATTATTTCCAGCCAGTACCCGTCTGGATCCTGAACGAAGTAGATCCCCATTGCCGGATTCTCAAGCAGATACATACTGACAGTAGTATTTATTCTATTCTGATAGTATTATCAGTGTATTCAATTGTGTTCCTTCAAAGGGGATAATATACACAGCAAGAAGCGGAGGCAGAGAAATGAGGCTGGAACTAGCAGAGAACATACGCATGAACCGCAAACAGAGAAAACTGACGCAGGAACAACTCGCGGAGATTCTCGGAGTCACTACCGGTGCAGTCTATAAATGGGAGTCCGGGCTGTCGGTCCCCGAACTTGACCTTATAGTCGAGATGGCTGATTTCTTTGACTGTTCGATAGATGCCCTCCTCGGTTTCAGGATGGACGACAGCCGCCTTCCTGCAGCAATACGCAGGATACGCTCGTTCGTGCGCAACCGCGATCCCCAGGCAGTGACAGAAGCTGAAAAAGCTCTACAGAAATACCCGAATTCATTTGAGCTTGTCTATTTCTGTGCGATGACTTTCTTCGCGTTCGGTTCCACGCCTCTTGATGCCAATCTGTTAAGACGCTCTCTTGAACTGATGGAAAGGTCGATCGATCTTCTTCCGCAGAATAAAGACCCGGAGATAGGCGAGTCGACGATAATCGGAGAGATGGCAGAGGTCTTCCTGCTTCTCGGAGAAAAAGAAAAAGGTATCGATCTCCTCAAGCAGCACAATACCGGAGGGATATTCAACGAATCGATAGGCATCAATCTCATTATCAACCTGGACCGTCCCGAAGAGGCAGAGCATTACCTGAATTCTGCGATGCTGAAAAGCACGTGTTCACTCATCGATACCGTTTGCGGAATGGTATACGTCTTCTTCGCTCACAAAGACTATAGTTCAGCAGAAGACATCCTGATGTGGGTCATCGGACTGATCAAAGGCCTTAAGAAAGATGCTGCATCAGGGCTGACTGACAAGGTCTTCGCCGAGTTCCTCGCGATGCTCGCCTGCGCGCTGAAGAAGGAAGGAAAGAACGACGCGGTGCTGCCGCACCTGCACGAGGCTTCGGAAAAGGCAGCCAGATTCGATGCTTCTCCCGATTACAGTATTGGCACTATCCGTTTCGTCTCAGATGCAGATGAAGCGATCGCTATCGACCTGCTGGGTGTCACAGCCGATGACGCCATTCTGAACATTCTCAATCGCCTCGGTGACGAAGAACTTATCGATGAATGGAGGGATATATGCGATGAGAGATGACCGTGCCGGCTCCGCCAATGTGTTCTCGAACCGGAACTTTTGCCTGTGTTTTATCGGCGCTCTCATATCAGGTCTCGGATCGGTCCTGTACAGTTTTGCCGTGAGTTTCTATATCCTTGAGATCAGTTCCAACAATGCTTTTCTCCAGGGACTGTATCTCGCTGCATGCGGTGCCGCGCTGGTCCTCGCCACACCTCTCGGAGGGGTGCTCGGTGACAGGTTCAATAAGGCCAGGATCATGACAGTATGCGACTTCATCAAGGGCGGTATCATCATTCTGTCCGTGATCATGATGACATTGTTCAGTTCTGCCCGCGCGCAGACGGTCATCCTGTTCATTTCCGGTTTCACAGGCGAATTCGTGACAGGCATATTCAGTCCCGCTTCAAGCGCTCTTATGCCGTTTATTCTGGATGACAGCCAGCTGCAGCAGGCTGAAGCCTACTCCTCTGTCAGAAGTTCACTGCTGAGCATAGCAGGAACCGCCCTGGCCGGGATACTGTATGCCGTCCTTCCTCTTCCGAATCTGCTTCTTTCGGTCGGCGTTTGCAGCATACTGTCCGGTCTGGCAGAGATGTTCATTCGTTATGAGCAGGAGACATCGGGAGAAAAGATGAACGGGGGTCTTTTCCTGGCAGACATCAAAGACGGTTTTTCATACCTGAGATCCCAGACAGCCATTATGGCACTGATGACCTCCATCCTGTTCATAAACTTCTTCATCTCCCCCATCGGAAACAACTTTATACCTTATTTCATCAAGACAGACGTAGAGAATGCATCGTCGTATATATTTGACGGTACGCTTACGCCTGAGATGTGGTCATCCGTATTCGGAATTCTGGTAAGTGCCGGCACCATCATGGGGTCGCTGCTCCTCAGCATCTCCGAACAGAAGGAGCGATGCGGCAGAAAGACCGCACTGCGCCTTTGTCTGCTGTCTGCTGTTTTTGTTGCGATCACCGCAGGTTACTGGATCCTGGTCGCGCGTGCTGTTTCACTGAATCTGTTTCTTGTCATGTTCAGCATTTCCCTTTTCATCATAGGATTGCTTATCGGTATCGTCAGCATCTCGATGAGTACTGCGATCGTGAGGATGCTTAGAAAAGACAAACTGAGCAAAGCCTCCAGCATATTGACCACGCTCTCTCTCGGTCTTACACCTCTGTCCTCTGTCGCCGGCGGGATCATACTGCAGTACCTGGGCAGTCCGATTCTGCTGTCTTTCTGCTCTGTCGGCTTTACTGCCGCTGCGCTTCTTCTCCTCTTCAACAGGGAGATAGACAGTATATAAGTTCATGCAGGACCCTGGCCACAGCCGCGGCATTTAAACTGTTTTCGGTTTTTCCGCTTACTGTTAGTATGATGCTGCTTTTTAGAATAATTACAAAGACACTATCTACATCAAAATCAAAAAAACAATGATGAAGTCTGTTCTGGTATAATCAACTTGACCACTTCTGTTACTGCACAAGACCAGATCACCACCCCAAAAAGGAGCACCATGAACATCATCGACCTGCATTGCGACACGGTATTGTATTGCTTCGCAAACAAAAAGAACCTTCACACATATGACGGACACATCAACCTTGAGAAACTGAAAGCAGGAGGCAGCCTAGCTCAGTGTTTTGCTTTCTTCATCCCACCGCGGGAATTCATGGAAAAGAATCTGGGACACGTGTACGAACCATGGGATCTGTACAAACAGCTTCTTGGTTACTATCGTGACATCCTTGCTGACGCTTCAGATACGCTGAGGCCCGCATACTCCGGCAGTCAGATCATTGAAAACAGCAATAACGGGTTTATCTCTGCGATTCTGACGATAGAGGATGCCGTCGAACTCGACGGTAAGATTGAACGGGTGGACGAAGTCTACGAGGACGGTGTGCGCATGATAGCGCTGACCTGGAACTTCGAAAACAGTGTCGGTTTCCCGAACAGCCGTGATCCGGAGAAACATCTGAAGTGCGGTCTGAAACCGTTCGGATTTGAAGTAGTGGAACGCATGAATGAACTCGGGATCATCGTTGATGTCTCGCACCTGTCTGAAGCAGGGTTCTACGACGTTGCAAAGCACAGCAAGAAGCCTTTCGCCGCAAGCCACAGCTGCTGCAGGGCACTTAAGGATCATCAGAGAAACCTGACAGACGATCAGCTTAAAGTAATCGGCGACACCGGAAGCGTAGTCGGGATCAATTTCCATGACCAGTTCCTCAACGAACGAAATGGCTATTCAACCGTAGATGATGTCGTCAGTCATATTCTTCATATTCGCGACCACGCAGGCATTGACAGTCTTGCCTTCGGTTCTGATTTCGACGGCATCCCGAGCACTCTTGAATTCGGGGATTACAGCGGCCTACCGCTCATCCTGAATGCTCTGGAGAAGCATTTCACCGGTGATGAGATCAACAAGCTGTGTCACGAGAACGCTTTGCGGCTGTTCTCCCAGACGTAATTTCTTCGCGGCAGAACAACTCAATAGGCGCAGCGTCAAAATGTACAGCGACCGCCTTCTTTATAGTCCAGCAGACGATCCCCTAAACCATAGGCCCAAAAAACGGACCCACCCTTACATGCAAAAAGCATGTCGGGTGGGTCCTTGTTCGTTTATACAGATATCAGATCTTGCAGAGTTCAACGAATTCATCTATCTCATCCGCGAGGATCTGCAGGGATGAGCGCCAGAACTCCTTGTCAGTCAGGTCGATGCCGGCGACTTCCGCTGCTCCTTCCACCGTCGTCGTACCGGTAGCCTTGAGCAGTTCCTTATAGAGAGGAACAAATGCCTCTCCTTCCTGCAGGTATTTGGCGTAAAGACCTCTCGCAAACAATCCGCCGAAAGCATACGGCCAGTTGTAGTAACTGAGTCCGCCTCCGTAATAATGGCTCTTGCACGCCCACATGTAAGGATGAAGCACCTCGTGATCCAGTCCGTCACCGTATGCTTTCTTCTGTGCGTCTACCATGAGCTCGCAGAGGCGGTCTGCGAACATGAAGCCGTCCTCCCTGTTGTCGAACACGGACTTCTCGAAAAGATAGCGCGAATAGATATCGACTATTATCTGATTTGCGTCCATCAGCTGGCTCTCGATCAGAGCCCGGCGTGCGACTGGGTCCTTTTCCGCCCTGATCGCAGCGTTCATGCAGACAACTTCGTTGAAGGTGGAAGCTGTCTCTGCCACAGGCATAGATACATCGATATTCAGGATGGAGTTGTTCCTGAGACAGTAGTTATGGAAAGCGTGTCCCAGCTCATGTGCAAGCGTCACGACATCTCCGAGCGTCCCGCCGAAGTTGGTAAGCACGCGGCTCTGCTGGTGAGTGTGCACCGGAGCGCAGAACGCTCCGCCCACCTTCCCGTCATGCGGATAGAAATCGATCCAGGCTTCGTCAAAAGCTCTGGCTATCATGTCAGTCTCTTCCCGATCGAATCCCGAGAACAACTTCACCAGATAGTTTTTCGCGTCTTCAGTAGTGTACTCGTCGTGGTTGCCCTCAAGAGGTGCGAAGAGATCATAGAACGGGAGACCGTTCTCGTGCCCCAGCAGCCTGGCTTTGGCTTTCATGTACTCCCAAAACTTAGGGAGATACTCCTCCATTGCCCCCAGCAGCGCATCCAGTGTCTCCTTCTTCATGTTGGAGATATGCAGCGTCTCATCCAGAGGTGATTCATATCCGCGAAGTTTGCAGCGGTTGATCACTTCCAGCTTGATGGAGTTGAGGGAATATGCGATACCGTCCTTGATCCTGTCATATGCTTTGATCTCCGCTTCATAAGCGCTCTTTCTGACCTCGGGATCAGGATCGTAAGCCTTGTTGCGGATATCGGAGAGCGTCGTGATCTCACCCTTGTACTCGACCGGAACCGTGGAGGTCAGAAATCCCTGCATGTCTGACCAAGCGTCAGAACCACTGATCTCATACAGACTGATCACCTCCTCTACCTCGGGAGACAGCGTGTATTTTGCCTTATCCTTGATGTTTTTGAGATAGAATTCATGTTCTTTCAGAAGCTCATCATCACCGATCACTGCGTCAAGATCATCGATCGCCGCGACGTATTTGGTGAATTTCGTTCCCGGTCCTGCAAGAGCAGCCAGCTTCTGCGAGAACCTTCCGGACGCTGCTGTAGCTTCGGCATCGGAGGTATTGACGCTCTGCCTGAGCATCGAGTAGCCGAACAGATCTTCCGCTACAGCATCAAGCTCCAGCTCCAGCGTGAGTCCTTTCTTGATGACTTCAGCCGGATCCCCGCTCAGATCCTCCGAGAAACGGATGGTCTCTGCGATAAGTTCATCCAGCCTCGCCTCATCGGCTGCGAACTTCGGTTCATCATAGCCCTTATAATAAACTTCAAGCGACCAGTCTTTGTTCATCTATATAACTCCTTTTGAGGTTATTTCTCCATGTTGTCAATGTCAGGGAGCGTCTTGTGCCACAGTTTCTTCTCGAACTGCCAGACCCCCAGCAAGCCGCGGAACCACTCATCTGCCGCCTGTCCGACCCAGAGTCCTACCACTCCCATGCCCAGCGCCATGGTGCAGACATATCCGAGACCGACATCAAGTACCCAGATTCCCGCCGCAGCTATGACCATCGGCCAGAACACGAATCCGGCTCCCCTTAAGCCGAACACGTATGAGTGGTTCATGCTCCTCGCGATGCATGTGATTATATCTATCGTGAACAGCGGTCTGGCGATAGCCTTGATGGTTTCCGATTCTGTGAATATCCCCATCAGCTGATCGCAGAACAGCCTGCACGTGATCCCTCCGACCAGATTGAAGGTCAGCACCGCGATGAATGCATGCCTGATGAAGCGGTGCGCTTCGTCCAGTTTCCTCGCTCCCATATAGTGTCCGGCGATGATCTGGGCTGCCTGCCCGATGCAGATCCCGGCGATATACGGATAGTTGTTGATAGTCTGAGTGTATATCTTTGCGGAGAGGACATCGGTGGAGAATCCCGTCACGAAGCGCGTAGTGACCATTTGGGCAAGCATATAGCAGATGCCTTCCATACTGCACATGATCCCTACCTTCATGACCTCAAGGATGGTCTTCCAGTCTATATCAAAGAGATCCTTCGTCTGCTGTCCCCACTTCTGTCTCATGAACAGGCTGAGGATCATGATCAGACCTACTGTCTCGGAAATGAGACGTACATATGCGATCCCTTCAACCCCGCCCACAGGAGTCTTTCCGGTGACCACGAGCCACGACCCCGCAAGATTCACGATATTGGTCACTATAACGACCAGCATCGGTATCGTGGAACTGCCGTGGCAGCGGAAATGAGTGGAAGTCATGGACGAGATGAACTGGAACAGGCATGAGGATCCCAGGATCCTAAGATACACGGTCCCGTCAGGAGTGAGTTCCTCCGAGAGGCCCATGAACCCGATCATCTCCCTGGCGAAAATGACCGTAAGGATGCTCATCAGAAAGCCCAGGATCGCAGTTACGGAATAACTGTTCATCATCAGTTTGCCGGATTCCCTCTCCTTACCCGCTCCCAGGAGCTGGTTCTCCATGATCGCAGTTCCCGACGACATCATGAAGGATGCTATGATCACGACATTCAGGACCTGGCTCGCCACTCCCACTGCAGCAGAAGCGCTGTCCGAGACGCGGCTCAGCATGAATGTGTTTACGGTTCCCATAAGGGAACGGAGTATCTGCTCCACAAAGATCGGCACCGCGATCCGGAAGACGTCTACCCAGGTATACTTCTTTTCCATTTGAGCTCCTTATGCCTTGCAGCCTGTTTTCTCTCTTTCTGTCTTATCCTGCCGCGCAGACCTCTCCGCACCTGCAGGATATTTCTGTTGTTTCTATTATATTATGACCTTTTTCCGTTTTGAACGAACTCTCCTCGGGAACCTGTTCCGCGGATAGGTCCTTCCTCTATATGCACAGACCTCTGATGGCGTCCATATCTTCATCGCTTATACTGAATCCGAACACATCTATATTGTCTTTCTGGTGGGCGGGGTCATGTGATTTCGGAATAGAGATCACGCCGTTCCTCCAGTTATAGTTAAGCAGGAGCTTTGACCAGGACACTCCGTATCTGCCGGCGATCTGAGCGAGTTCATCCCGCCCGCGGCTGAAGTTCAGCGGACCCCAAGCCATGGGAACGATCCCGTTCCTTCGGCAATAATCTACGGTTTCGCTGCTCGGTGTCTCCGGGTTTATGCGGATCTGATCTATGACCGGCTTTACTCTGCAGAACGAGAGCAACTCGTCAAGATCTTTCGGCGTGAAGTTGCACACGCCGATATTGCGCAAAACGCCTCTGTCATACTGCTCCTCGAACACAGCCCATATCTCTCTCAGCTCTTCCGGTGTATTAACCGGATGGTGCATCATGTAGACATCGATATAGTCCGTTTTGAGTTTGTCCAGACTCCTGGCTATCGCATCCTCTGTCTCTTTTCTTCCCAGAACGGGATCTGTTCCTTCCCGGCTCTTTATCTTCATCTTGGTCTCGATGAAAAACTCACTGCGGCTGATCCCGCTGTCTCTGACTGCCGTTCCGATGACCTCCTCGTTGCCGTAGCTCTCGGCAGTATCGAACAGTCTGTAACCCGCCTCTATACAGGAATTCATCTCCTTCGTAGTGCCGGTGTATATTCCGGCGAATCCTCCCTCCTTACCGAAGGAGTTGGTCCCGGAGCCTATTGCCGGGATCCTGTTTCCGTTATTCAGTGTGAAATATTCCATGATGATCCTCCTAAAAGAATGCTTTTCCCCTGATTTAGTATAACACCCCGCATTTCGAAGTGCGCTGCCTCGTTAACCGTGAAGACTCATATGGTGGTATACTGAAAGAGCAGAAAGTGAGGTATTGCGAATTGAATTATCTGGATGAAAGCATTTCCCTGGTCGCCGAAACGGACCCCGAGGTAGCACATTCTATTCAGCTGGAACTGAACAGGCAGAGAAGCAATATCGAGCTTATAGCTTCCGAGAACATCGTGTCTCCGGCTGTTCTTGCCGCCATGGGAAGCGTACTCACTAACAAATATGCCGAAGGTTATCCCGGAAACCGCTACTACGGAGGATGTGATTTCGTCGACGAGATCGAAACACTGGCGATCGAACGCGCAAAGAAACTGTTCGGGGCAGAACATGCCAACGTTCAGCCGCATTCCGGTGCGCAGGCCAACCTTGCCGCCTATCAGGCAGTCCTCTCTCCGGGGGACAAGGTCTTCGGGCTGAGCCTGGCTGCAGGCGGACACCTGACTCACGGAGCCCCTGCAAATGCATCTGGAAAACTGTATGATTTCACGCAGTACGGCACCGATCCGGACACCGGGCTGATCGATTACGATCTGCTGGCTGAGCGCGTAACCGACGAAAAGCCGAAACTGGTCGTGGCGGGGGCCAGCGCGTATCCCCGCATCATAGATTTCGAGCGTATCGGCAGGATCGCGCATGACAACGGTGCCTTGTTCATGGTGGATATGGCACATATCGCCGGCCTTGTCGCTTCCGGAGACCATCCCAGTCCGGTTCCCTATGCCGATATAGTGACTACAACTACACACAAAACGCTCCGCGGTCCCAGAGGCGGAATGATCCTCTGCAGGTCCGAATTCTCGAAAAAAATCGATCATGCCATTTTCCCGGGTTCCCAGGGAGGTCCTCTGGAACATGTAATAGCGGGAAAAGCGGTCTGCTTCCGTGAGGCTCTTGCTCCAGAATTCAAGGAATACCAGCACCGGATAGTACGCAACTCCAAAGCTCTGGCTGAATCGCTGCTTGAAAAGGGTTTCAGACTCGTGACCGGCGGGACAGACAATCACATGTCCCTTATTGATCTCAGACCTCTTGGAGTGACGGGAATCGAAATGCAGCACAGACTGGACTCAGTCAGGATAACTGCAAACAAGAACGCCGTACCGAACGATTCTCAGAAAGCCTCCGTGACGAGCGGCCTCAGAGTTGGCACACCGGCCGTCACCACAAGAGGCTTTAATGAAGACGACATGTGCGAGATCGCTGAACTCATCTACCTGACAGCATCGCGGTACTATGAAAAGAAGGACGAGATAATCGAGCGCGTAAAAGTTCTATGTGACGCCCATCCGATATATGGTTGATATTTAGAGCCTTCCCGAAGATCGGCTAGGGAAGGCTCCTGTTTTCTGCTTATTTGCCCTGTCTCAGGAGGCAACGATTTGAAAAAAGCAAAATCCGTCAGGCTGTACAATGTGTTGTTCCCAATCTTTATTCTGGTCTCGATCCCGTCTCCGCTCTGGCTCATACTGATACCTCTGAATTACCTGTGGGACAGGTTCATTCTGTCCAGAAGCCTGAAGGATCTGGACGATCTCGAACTGCTCTGTTCCAAGACCTCCTGGAAGATATGTCTTGCCGGTTTTCTCTCGGATATAGCCGGAGGAGCATTCCTGTTCCTGGTGATGATCCTTTCGGATAAACTGTTCCCTGATTTTTCGGACCGCATCGGATACGGTCTTTCAATGGATCCTTTTTACAATATCGAGAGTTTTCTGACCACGTTTTCCGCAGTAGTTCTGTCCGCTCTTCTCATCTATATTGCGGACAAAACCATCCTGAAAAAAGCCGGCCTTGACCTTCAATCTGCCTCCCGCGCGGCGCGTGATCTGGCTCTGTTCACCGCTCCGTGGCTGTTCTTTATCCCCTCCAGATGGATCTACAGATGACCTCTTAGAAAAAAGAGGCCTTTTCTTTTATTCTGCGTATTATTGTTTAGCAGAAAAAACAGTGCATTCAGGAGGCAGTATACATGAGCGAAAAGAAGGACAAAGTCAGGGCTCTCATTGAAAAGGGCAAGAGAGACGGCAAGCTCTCCGGTTCGGAGATCAATACCATCCTTGAAGATCTCGACTTCGAAGAGGAAGAGATCGACAAGCTCTACGATACCTTTGAGAGACATGATATCGAGATAGTGGAGGATTATGATACCGAGCAGGAAGATTCCTCCATGCAGCAGGAGCAGGACGATACAGCGATAGCTGACCTGTCCTATGCCACCGATGACAGCGTAAAGATGTACTTCAAGGAGATGGGCAGATATCATCTGCTTGCTCCGGACGAAGAGCTTGAACTTGCAAGGAAGGCGAAGGACGGGGATCTTAAAGCAAGGCAGTTCCTTGCGGAATCCAATCTGAGGCTCGTCGTGTCGATCGCAAAAAGATATATCGGGAGAGGCCTTCCTCTTTCGGATCTGATACAGGAAGGCAACCTCGGCCTGATCAAGGCGATAGAGAAATTCGACTACACAAAGGGATTCCGCTTCTCGACATACGCGACATGGTGGATCAGACAGGCTGTCACCAGAGCCATCGCAGACGACGGCAGGACCATCAGGGTACCTGTCCATATGGTCGAATCCATCAACAAATACAAGAAAGCAGCTGCCAGACTGACTTCCGAGACCGGCCGTGAACCTACGACTTCCGAGCTTGCCGAGGCACTCGGCCTGACAGAGGAAAAAGTCAAGGAGATCATCAAAGCGTCACAGGACACTGTTTCCCTTGACTCCCCTGTAGGTGAAGAGGAGGACAGCACTCTATCTGACTTCGTGGCGGATGATAAGGAGGTCACCCTGAGCGATTCGGTCGATCAGACTCTCCTCAAAGAGCAGCTTTCTGAGGCTCTGTCTATCCTTTCCAAGAGGGAGGAGGATGTCATCAGAATGCGTTTCGGGCTTGACGACGGCAACCCGAAGACTCTCGAGCAGGTTGGCAAGAAGCTCGGTGTCACCAGAGAGAGGATCAGGCAGATCGAAGCAAAGGCTCTCCGTCGCCTGAGGATCCCGCTCGCCAAGATGGGCTTCTCCGAATACGTCAAGTAAATATACCGGACAGAAAAAGCTCCTGTCTCTCATCATCCGTAAGGATATGAGGCAGGAGCTGTTTTTCTGCAATTTTTTCAGCTGTCAGCTTACGTATGAGCGGAATCGTAGAGGTCCATGAACAAAGCCGCAACTTCTCCGCTGAACTCCGAGTAATTATCCGGCCAGGCCATATAGCTGTGCGCTGACAGGTATTCTCCGTTCTCCATCTTTATGGTCAGGGAGAAACCATGCCCATCCAGCACCTGCTTGTTGCTCAGCGAGAATCCGTTCCACTTTTTTACGTTGTTCCTCTCAACTATCTCGTCCAGTTTCCTGAGGAACGACTCATCCGTGACGAACTCCTCGGCGTCTTCTTCAGCGACTTCGTCGAGCCTTATCCTGACAACGACTTTGCCGTCCTTCAGTTGAGCTTCGTACGTGGTGCCCGAATTCATATAGGACCCGCCTGACGCGTTGAACCGGAACGAAACTATCGGCGCCATCTTGATCCTTTTGCCTCCCCGGCTTCCCGAATACATGGAAAACCGCAGAATGACCGTGAAAGCAATGACAACTGCCAATAGTACAGCGCTTACGATTCCCAGTATCTTAAGGATCCTCATTTAAAGGGGTTCTCCGTGGGATACGGCTGGCTCTTGGGTCTGTTGTACTGGATGTCACCGACACCCAGGAACTTGAATACCTCAAACAGCGAGCTGCCGTGGTGGCCAAACGCGACTGCACCGTGATGCGGGAATCTCTTCTCTATGAGGACGTGTCTGTAGAAGCGTCCCATCTCGGGGATAGCGAATACACCTATGCCGCCGAAGCTTCCTGTTGCGACGGGAAGCACTTCGCCTTCCGCGATGTATGAGCGGAGCTTGCCCTCGCTGTCACACTGCAGACGGAAGAAGGTGATGTCGCCGGGGGCGATGTCGCCTTCCAGGGTTCCTCTGGTGAAGTCAGGCTCGGATCCTTCCGGCTCGAGCAGTCTGTGCTGGATGAGCTGATACTTGATCGCCCTGTCTGCGCACATCTTGCAGCTGGGGGTGTTGCCGCAGTGGAATCCCATGAAGGTGTCGGTGAGAACATAGTCATATTTGCCTTTGATATTCTCTTCCCACATGGACTTGGGTACGGAGTTGTTGATGTCGAGCAGGGTCACCGCATCCTCGCTGACGCAGGCTCCGATATACTCAGAGAGCACGCCGTAGATGTCGACCTCGCAGGATACGGGTATACCTCTGGATGCGAGTCTGGAGTTGACGAAGCAGGGTTCGAATCCGAACTGCTCCGGGAACGCGGGCCAGCACTTGTCCGCGAAAGCGACATACTTTCTCGCGCCTTTGTGCTGCTCAGCCCAGTCAAGGAGTGTCAGCTCGAACTGAGCCATCCTCTCGAGGAGCTCGGGATAATAGCGTCCCTCGCCCATCTCCTTAGCCATGTCGTCGCAGACTTCCTTGATCCTTGCATCGCCTGCGTGCTGCTTGTAGCTGACCAGCAGGTCGAGTTCGGAGTTCTCCTCTATCTCGACGCCCAGTTCATAGAGTCCCTTGATGGGAGCGTTGCAGGCGAAAAAGTCCTGAGGACGCGGACCGAAAGATATGATCTTGAGGTTCTTTACGCCGATAACTGCTCTGGCAATCGGGACAAAACGCGCGATCATGTCTGCGATATCTTCGCTCGTTCCGACCGGATACTCAGGAATATAGCCCCTGAGGTGCCTCATACCGAGGTTGTAAGAGCAGTTGAGCATACCGCAGTATGCGTCTCCTCTTCCGTTGATCAGATCCCCGTCACCTTCGGCAGCAGCCACAAACATACAGGGCCCGTCGAAGTTCTTTGCGATCAGGGTCTCAGGTGTCTCAGGCCCGAAGTTCCCGAGGAAGACCACGAGGGCATTGCATCCGGCTTTGTTGACATCCTCGACCGCCTTCAGCATGTCAAGTTCATTCTCGACGGTCACGGGGCACTCATACAGTTCACCCTTGAACGCCTTGGTGATGGCCTCTCTCCTCGCTATGGAGAGCCCTATCGGGAAGCAGTCACGGCTTACGGCAACTATTCCCAGTTTGACTTCCGGAATATTCTGCATTGTAGATTCTCCTTCTCTGTATTTCTTCCGGCCGACCGGCCGGATCATTAACTTATCTCTTTATCTCTCTGAAGACGTCCCTTAGTGCCGGATAGATCTTCCTGTACTCCGAATACCGCGCGGAATACTTCTCTGCGAGCACCGGATCCGGGAACACTGTCTCCTTGACTCTGGTCAGCGCGTCGGCGCAGCTCTTCACGTCCGGATACAGACCGGTACCTACCATCGCGAGCATCGCGCCGCCGTAGCCCGGTCCTTCTTCCGTGACAGGTATATCCAGCGGGATGTTCAGCACTGAGGAGAAGATCGTCTGCCAGAGCCTGGACTTTGCTCCTCCTCCGCAGATCTTGGATCTCTCTATCCTTACACCTACGGATCTTGCCACTTCTATGTTATCCCTTATCGCGAAGGCTACACCTTCCAGGACTGCCTGGGCCATGTCTGCTCTGGTCGTATTCATGCTCATCCCCATGAACACGCCTCTTGCGTCCGTGTCGTTGATCGGGCTCCTCTCGCCCATCAGATACGGCAGGAAGAATACTTCGTTCTCGCCAAGCCGCTCCGGTCTGATCTCATCCTGGACCGCCTGGTAATCCTTCTCTCTGAGTATCTCATCACAGAACCATTTATTGCAAGAAGCTGCGGAAAGCATGCATCCCATCAGGTGATAATTACCGTCCGCATGCGCGAATGAATGCAGGGCATTGTCCACGTCCTGACTGAATACCTCAGACGAAATGAAAACGGTTCCTGACGTGCCTATAGAGATATTGCAGTTGCCGTCTCCCACCGTCCCGGTCCCGACCGCCGCTGCGGCATTATCTCCTGCACCGGCAACGACCCTGACCTCGGCAGGCAGAGAGAGCGCGGTCGCGATCTCCGGGCGGAGAGTACCTATTACATCATAGCTCTCGAACAGTTTCGGCATCTGATCTTCCCTGACAGAACAGATGTCCAGCATCTCCCTGGACCACTTTCTGTTCTTAACATCCAGAAGCAGCATTCCGGAGGCGTCTGAATAGTCACAGGAATGCACTCCGGTGAGTTTGTAGTTGATATAGTCCTTCGGGAGCATTATCCTTCTGATCCTGGCAAAATTCTCCGGCTCATTCTTCTTCATCCAGAGCAGCTTGGGAGCGGTGAATCCCGCGAACGCTATGTTTGCCGTATAGCCGGAGACGACATCCCTGCCTATGGTCCTGTTGAGATAGTCTACCTCCTCGGATGTCCTCCCGTCGTTCCACAGTATTGCGTCACGGATCACTTCATCCTGTGAATCGAGGACCACCAGACCGTGCATCTGTCCGCCGCAGCCTATTCCCGCGACCTGTGACCTGTCAAATCCCACCAGAAGCTCTTCCGCTCCGATGAGACATGCGCTCCACCAGTCTGTCGGGTCCTGTTCGCTCCAGCCGGGCCGCGGCATGGAAAGGGGGTATTCCCTGGTCACGGTCCTTTTGATTGTTCCTTCTTCATCTACCAAAAGGAGCTTCATGGAAGATGTTCCGAGGTCGATCCCTATATAGTACATCTGGTCCCTCTTTTCGGCCTAAACCCGTTCGTCTTTTGACTATATTGTATGCTTTTTGTATGTTCATGAGCATGTTTTCCTCTGTACAAAATAATATGCTCAAATTAGTAAAAATAACCATTATTTGCAGTAAGCCGTTGATAGAAGAAGAAAAAAGCGCGAATTATACCCGCAGTTTTGCTATTGTATCAGCTCTGTGATATTTCACATGGCCGATCAAGAAAATTGTATGCAGATTGAGAGACAATATGTTATTGAAATATGTACAGTTTTGCGGTGTAATAACGATTGTATGATAAGAAAGGAGCCTGTATTAATTTATGGTTAGCTACAAAGTTAAAATCGCTATCGCTCCATGTCGCCGCAACATGCCCAACATGAACATGCCGGGCAGAAACGGACAGCCTCCCAGAAGGCGTATGATGTGGGGCAGGGAAGCTGCTCTTGATGTCAAGAACGAAGTCCTCCCTTATATCTTTGAAAATTTCGCAAATGAGCATGTCGAATTCGTGACTCTCGACGGATGGGACGAAGACGGCATGATGTATGACTACTCCCAGGCTGATTCCATCGCCGAATACCTGAAGGCTCAGAAGCCGGATGCTCTTTTCATCCTTAACCTGAACTTCGGAAGCGAGGAAGTCGCCGGAAGGCTCGCGAAACTCATGGATCTTCCCACCCTCCTGTGGGCTGTTCAGGATACGTATTTCGGTGATCCCGATGCCACCGACGTTCACGACGAAGCGTACGGCGGACGTCTCCTTGATGCGCAGTGCGGTATGTTCGCAGTCTCCAAGATCCTCCAGAGATATCAGGTCAAGTTCACGCACATCCCGACCTGCAAGGTCACCGATGAAGTGTTCAAGACCAACTTTGAGGATTTCTGCGCCGTCACCTGCATGCTCAAGAACTGGAAGAACATGCGCCTGATGCAGCTCGGCAACCGTCCTCTTGCTTTCACCAGCATGATGTTCAACGAGGATGAGCTCCTCGAGAAGTTCGGCATCGAGGTATTCCCCCTCTCCGGACCGGAAGCCTCCAGAAGGCTCCTTGATGTAAGAGAGAAACATGCAGACGAGCTTCAGGGCATCGTCGACAAGTTCCTTACCTACTTCAAGGCCGGCGATATCGAAGAAGCAAGGAATTCCGAAGCTCTCAGGAACTCTGCAGCCTGCTACCTGTTCTACAAAGAACTCTTTGAGACCACAGGCGCTTCCGCCATTGCATGCGACATGAGCTTCTCAAGGGCGATCGGACCTAGCTCAACAGCTGACATCATGATGCTCGCCAACGAGAACAAGTTCGTCATGTTCGAAGGCGACATGCACGGCGGCATCACGGAAGTCATCCTCTCCAGCGCAGTGTTCGGAGAGAAGCTCCCGTTCTTCGGAGAGTTCACCGCAAACCATCCGACGAACCCCAACGCAGAGCTCATCTGGCACACCGCGGTATATCCGCCCGCCATTGCCGGCAACGACAACTTTGAGCCCTACATCATCAACAGCGGATGGGGTGCCCAGACCGGTCTGGAAGTCAAGAAAGGCGATTATTCCATCGCCCGCTTCGACACGATGAACGGCAAGTATTCGATGCTCATCGGTGAGTTCAAGGCTGTAGACGGCCCGTTCACCAAACAGCATTACATCTGGGGCGAATTCAAGGATTGGCACAAGTTCGAGCAGGCCACCGTATACGGCCCCTATGTCCATCACATGGTGGAGATGGAAGGTGGTCCCCATGTCACGAGACGCCTCAAGGAGTTCTGCCGTTATGTAGGAATCTATGCGGACGTACCGGATGAGAGAGACACCCCCTTTGCTCCGTATTTCTACGAGACCAAATAACCTCACAGGATAACAGAGCCGCTCCGGCAAGACCGGAGCGGCTGTTTTTTTCTTCTTTCTCAGTACAGTTCCTCAGCCAGTTCTGATGCTCTCCTGCGTATCCGCTCTCTGGTGAGCTCGTCATCAGTCAGCACATCCAGCGGATAGTCGATCTGAAACAGCACGTCCATCATCAGCATGGCGAATGCAGCCATATCCTCAGCCGGGTCAGTGCCTGCAGGGATCTTCTTCAGTGAAGTCTTATTCTGCCACATCTTCCTGATCATGCAGAACAGCGAGAAATACGTCACTGCGGACTCCAACGTGTCCTTTTTGAAAAACACCATCTTCCTCTTCGTGTCAATAAGTCCGTTCCTGCTCTCATAACTGAAATAACTGTCAGGCACGGACGTGATCTCCGGATGTTCCATTCCGAGAACATCCGACACGCTTGCCGCGATCCGGTATAGTCTGAATACCGGCTGCGATATCCTCATCTGCCTCTCATACCTGCGGATCAGAGCCTCCGGGCTCATCACTGCAATCCTTCCGGACCCGCCGAGATCTTCCGCTATATTTCCTCCCTCGTAATCAAAGAGCGAGAAGAAATCCTTTCCGTCCATACGATCGAGTATCACTTCCACATTGGTCTTCCTTCCGGAAGCTGCTTCTCTCTTCAGTTCCCGTATATCATCTGTCCAGTCAGGAAAAATCCTCTCCCTGCCTTTACCCCATGATTCCATAAAACGGTTGCTATCCATACGGTATTTCTCCTGTTTTTCCATTATTATACCCCAACACCGTCTCTCTGCGGGATCTTCGTGTTTCACAGCTGTGAGGATCCGCTGTATTATTTGTTAATCAACCTGCCGTGTGCTATCTTTTAGAAGATACACTGAATCTATCGCTCCAGAGGTGCAGAAATGGAGAAGACCTATACATTCAGAGACGGTTCTGTATATAAAGGCAGCCTCGGTCCCCTCGGACTTCCGGAAGGCTTCGGTACGAGGCGATGGGACAACGGGCGTTCCCTTGAAGGGAACTGGAAGGAAGGGGTCCTTACCGGCACTGCTGTCTTCCGATACAGCGAAAAGGCTTATTACGAGGGTTCTCTTGCTGATACTAAGCGCCAGGGCGACGGGATCATGCATTACGAGAACGGATATGTCTTTTCCGGTACATGGGACAGTGACCGCCGCGTATACGGGACTCTGACATTCCCGGACGGTGTCACGACGATGACGGGCAATTACAGAGATGACCGGATGAACGGAATGCAGACCGTACTCCTGAGCAACGGCTATAAGATAATCGCCAACTGGGAAGATAACAAGTTCGACGGCGGGAGCGGGATAATCAGATGCCCGGACGGCGTCGAGTTTGAAGGAGACATCACGGATCAGGGCGGATGGAGCCCCAAAGGCCGCGGTGTGATGACCGATGCCAGAGGCACGCGCTATGAAGGAGAATGGGACGGTTTTTCGAGGACCGGCATATACAGGGTAAGGTTCAAGGACGGAAGGGTAGTCAATGCGGAATACAACCACGACCTTCTTATCCGTGTGATATCCATGGGCAACGATCCACTTCCTCCTGCAATCAATTCGGACGGAAGCACCGGAGACACACATGTTCCGGAGCCGGAAGTCGAGCATCTGTCTGAAGATGTCCCTGCGGAAGATCTTCCTGAGAGACGGACGTTCGAAGTGCCGGAAGAAGGTGTCCTGAAAGTCATCGAGGACCCGGAAGACAGCAGCTACTCTCCTGAGATACAGGAACTGTTCCGCGACATCATCGGGATGCATGAGATAAAGGAAACGCTGGACGGCATCTTCAAGAGGTTCAAGGTCGATGCCCTGCGCAGGGAACGCCTGGGGATCGAGGCTTCAAAGAGAGGTGTGAACTTCATAATCTGCGGCAATCCGGGTACAGGCAAGAGCACTTTGGCCAGGATCATCGGCAGGATGCTGTACCAGACAGGGATACTGCCTACAGACACCTTTATCGAGACCGACCGCTCGGGTCTGGTCGGAGCCCATATCGGGCAGACGGAAGAGAACGTAAAAAAGATCCTCGAAAACGCCCGGGGCGGCACGCTGTTCGTGGACGAGGCATACGAACTGTTCGAGGAGGACGCCTCCGTGGACTTCGGCCATATCGCACTTGATGCTCTCCTAAAGGATATGGAGGATCACCGCGGTGAATACTGTCTCATCTTTGCAGGATACCGACAGCGCATGGACGATATGATCCAAAAGGCCAATCAGGGACTTGCAGGCCGTTTTGACTACAGGCTCAACATCCCGGACTACAGTCTTGAGGACCTTCTCGATATCCTTGTTTCCATGGCGGCGAAGCAGAACTACTATATCCGTGAGGACGCCAGAGAAGTCATTCTGAGAGAATTCTCCAGGCAGAAGGTCGACGACCGATTCGATAACGGGAGATGCTCCAGAAGGATCCTGGACAGAGCCATCGAGCGACAGGCCGGCCGGCTCTCGGAGAACATGGAAGAGATACGTGACGAAGATCTCTGGATGCTTCTTCCTGAAGATTTCGGCACGCTCTCCATAGATGAAGAGACTCTTCAGGACAGCCTGAGCAAACTGGATGCTCTGATTGGGCTGTCGTCTGTAAAAAAGGAAGTCAGGGTCATGACCAACCTTATGACGGTCTGGAACGAGAGCCGCAAAAGAGGTCTGTCCACGGCTGACAGCGGCTACACGATGAATCTCGTTTTCACCGGAAATCCCGGGACGGGCAAGACCACTGTAGCCAGGCTGATCGGGGAGATCTATTATCATATCGGCCTTCTGAAACGTCCCGACACCTTCGTTGAATGCACCCGTGCGGATCTGATAGGTGAACACATGGGTGAGACGGCTCCGAAAGTCAGGGAAAAGGTACAGAGCGCTCTCGGAGGGATACTGTTTATCGATGAAGCGTACTCGCTCGTGAGCGATGATCAGGACAGCTACGGCAGGGAAGCTGTAGCGACCCTGGTCTCGGAGATAGAGAACCACAGGGAGAACCTTGCTGTCATCCTGGCAGGATACACTGACGAGATGGAAGAGTTCCTCTCAACCAACCCCGGTCTGAACAGCAGGTTCCCCAAGAGGCTCGAGTTCCCCGATTACACCTCGGAAGAACTGACTGAGATGTTCCGGTACAACATGAAGAAACGCGGATACATCCTGGATGTTGACGGAGAGACCCTCTCGGGATGGATCGAGATGGAATCCCAAAAGCCGGATTTCGGAAACGGAAGAGGAGTCCGCAATCTTTGCGACAGAAGCATCGAACGCCAGTCCGCGAGGATAGCATCCTCCGCAGACATGAGTTCTCTCTCAGATGAGGAGCTCGTCACCGTTACCGACAGCGATATCCTGTCAGTGTGAGACCGGGATGCCGAGGACACAGGTGCTGCATTTTGCAGAGATTTTTGCAAGTGCCTTGTCTTCCGTATAATTCAGTATTGAAAAAAAACTCCCAAGATGTGAAAATATTCCTTGTCGAAAAAACACCACAGGAGGGTAAAAAATGAGAGTCGTTATTCAGGACAATTATGACAAGATGTGCAAATGGGCAGCCGACTATATAGCCAACAAGATCCGCAGCCACAAGGAAGACAGGCCTTTTGTGCTTGGCCTGCCTACCGGTTCTTCACCGATCGGCGTATATAAGGAGTTGGCCCGTATGAATCAGGCCGGCGAGCTTTCCTTCGCCAATGTCGTCACATTCAACATGGATGAGTATCTCGGTCTTCCTCACGAGCATGACCAGAGCTACTGGTACTTCATGCATGACAATTTCTTCGACCATCTCGTCGACATGAAGCCTGAGAACATCAACATCCTGAACGGAATGACAGATGATCCGGAAGGCGAATGCGCGCGCTATGAGGAGAAGATTGCTTCCTACGGCGGGATCGACCTGTTCATGGGTGGGATCGGCGTTGACGGTCACATAGCTTTCAACGAGCCGTACACCTCTCTTACATCCAGGACCGGCGTGAGGAACCTTACGACAGATACCCGCATCGTCAACTCCCGTTTCTTCGGAAACGATCCTGAGAAAGTACCTTCTCAGGCACTGTCTGTCGGCGTCGGGACGGTCACGGATTCCAAGGAAGTCCTGATACTGATCAACGGTCACAATAAAGCAAAGGCTCTCGCCGCCACCGTGGAAGGCGGAGTATCACACAAGTGGACATGTTCCGCTCTTCAGATGCACAACGGTGCGATCATCGCATGCGACGAGGCTGCCTGCGGAGAACTGACAGTGGACACGTACAAATACTTCCTCGACATCGAGAAGAACGAGAGACTCTGATCCATACAAAAAACGCGGAGACGTGTTTCCTATTCCGGGAAATGCGTCTCCTTTTCTTATATCTGTCTGCTAAAAGTGATCTTCTGTCATTTGAGGATCAGCCATGCCGCAACTGCAGCTGCAATGAGAATAATGATCTTCCACCAGGTTCCACCCACCGTCTGCCTGTGTTCCGCCAGCGCTGTCATCACGGCAGTTATTCCGCTCTCTTCTTCCTGTCCGCATTCTGTGAAAGTCCCGTCTTCCGTCCTGCGCAGCTTCGTGCCTGTCGGAAGCAGGAAGAGCTGTTCTGTCTGAGGATCATTAGTGATGAGGTCTCTGATCCTGACAGGTGTCATACAGTCAGGCTCCATAAAATAGAGCGGCTCTTCCCTGCCGGTCAGGACTCTCCACCCGCTGTCTTCACCCAGGTCCTCCTCCCGGTACATGTATCCTATCTTCTCGCTCCCGTCAGCAACAGGATCGCTTGCAAGAGCGTAGAGATCCATCCAGTCCAACAGTAACCTCCTGCTTATCGCGTGATCTCAGCCGCACCGGTTCAGCGCACCGCCAGTATACAAACAGTATATTTATGCATGCGTATAACAGCTACGGCCGCTGCGGGTATTATACCCCTGAAGGATTGTCAGAAACAACAGCCGCCTAGCCGTATGCTCCGTGGCGTTATGTGTCCCGCCGATATGATATACTTCACAAAAAAGGGAGAAGTTACTTTCATGAGCGAACTTAAGGAGATCTACTTTGCCGGAGGCTGCTTCTGGGGAACTGAAAAAGTATTTCAGTCTCTCCGCGGAGTGATATCAACTACAGTAGGATATGCGAACGGAACCGTCGCTTCTCCGACGTACGAACTGGTAAAGACCGACACCACCGGCCACAGGGAGACCGTAAAGGTCGAATATGACCCGGATGTGATAAGCCTGGATAAGCTCCTCAAGGCTTATTTCATCTGTATCGACCCGACTGTCAGCAACCGTCAGGGAGAAGATATCGGAAGCCAGTATCAGACCGGTGTGTACTACACGGACGAGGAATCCGGCAGGATCGCTGCTGAAGTGTTTGAGAAAAAACGTGGTGAGATATCACCTTTCTGCGTTGAGCTCGGGCCGCTGTCATGCTTTTACGACGCAGAAGAGTATCATCAGGACTATCTGATAAAGAACCCCTCCGGATATTGCCATATCACGCCGGCAGAGTATGATGAGGTCCTGGCTCTCAACGAAACGGACTGACAGGAAACAGATTGGTGAATAACATGGAAAAATGGAAAGCAGAAAAACTCGCCCGTGCGCTGGTAGAAGTCGGCGTAAATATCCAGGAAGGAGAGACTCTTCTCCTTCTCAGCGATATCGAGGCACGCGATCTTGCCAGAGAAGTCGTTGCCGCTGCATTCGCCCGCGGGGCGGCTGACGCTGAGATCATGTGGACCGACCAGATCTCCGAACATCTGAGGGCGCTCTACGGCACTCCGGACAGACTGAAGGTGATGCCTGAATGGAAAAAGGAAGGCATGGATTCTCTCCTCGGAACAGGCAGTACAGTCCGGATGAGCATCTTCGGGTCATACCCTACCCTTAACAGGGATGTACCCGATGAGAACCTGATGGCACTGTCCGAAGCCGGAAACGATCTGCAGAACGTCGCGAGGAAATACGTTCACAGAGCAGTCCTGAAATGGACCGGAACGGTATTCCCGACAATGGACTGGGCAAGATCCGTCTTTCCGGAGTACGACGACGGGGAGGCATATGCAAGGCTGGAGGACGCCATATGCAGGATGATGCACATTGACGAGTTCAGCGATCCGGTCAAGAACTGGAAAGACCACTGCAGAGAACTGGCCGATCGCTCCGCGAAGCTGAACTCATATGATTTCAGCAAACTGCACCTTATGAGCGAACTGGGAACCGATCTCTGGATCGGGCTGGTCGAGGGCCACATCTGGCTGTCCGCAGGAGAGATGGGTGCCGAGAATGTGAACGCTCCGTATGTCGCCAATATGCCGACCGAAGAGGTGTTCACCGCACCTGATTTCAGGTCTGTTGAAGGCATCGCATATGCCTCTTTCCCTCTTTTCATCAACGGGAAGCTGGTCAGGGACTTTTCAATAACCTTCAGGAACGGCAGAGCCGTCGACTGCTCCGCAAGCGAGGGCCTGGATTTCCTTAAAGCAGCCCTGTTCCGGGACGAAAATACGAGGCGGCTCGGAGAAGTTGCGCTTGTTTCCAAGCGCTCTCCTATAAGACAGATGGGAAGGATCTTCTACAACGGGATGATAGACGAGAACGCCGCCTGCCATCTTGCATTCGGGACGTCGTTTCCCGATTGCGTGAAGGGCGGAACACTGATGTCGGAGGAGGAACTGTTTGACATAGGAGTCAATCACGCGGTAAGTCATAACGACTTCATGGTCGGGACCGATGACATGACAGTCATCGGGATCACTCATGGCGGCACTGAAGTCACTGTCATGGAACACGGCGACTTTGTCCTCTGATAGCTAAGCTTTTTCTGCCGAAGCAGGCGATGCATCACCATCGTCTGCTTCTTTTATTGTCTGTTTTTGCTGTTATTACTCGCTTCAGCATGGTAGTATGTTAACAGGAATAAAACAGAGGTGAATAAAGTGCTTAAGTTCAATAAGAATGACCCCAAAAGTCCCGCGATCTTCTACATCTACTACTTTGTAGTGTATTTCGGAATTGCCATCCAAGGCAGTTTCCTGACGCTGTATCTGACAGAGTCCGGGCTGCCGGTCAAGACCATCGGTCTTCTCAACGGCATCATTCAGATCCTGTCCCTTTTCGTCCTGCCTGTCCTCGGACGGATAGCAGACAGAGCACCTACAAAAAACAGAGTGCTCTGCATCGAGCTGGCCATCTCGATCACAGTGCTGTTCATGCTCAGCAAAGCCAGAAACCTGATAATGATATGCGTGTTCAGGATCCTGTATGCGATGTTCTTCACACCGATATCCAGCGTCTATGAGACCATCACGATGGAGTTCTGCAGAAAGAACGGCTGGGAATTCGGCCCCATCCGTATGAGCGGTACCATCGGATACTCGATCATGTCATTTGCTTCCGGATTCGGCCTCAAGGGAAACATCAGCGCCATCTTCCCCATGCTCATCGGCAGTTATACGTTGACTTTCATCCTTGCGCTGTTCCTTCCCAGATCCTCGCGGGTCGCGAGGGTCGTCGTATCCCCGAATGAAACCTCCGACACCAGGAGAGTCCTGGCCGTCCTTAAGGACCGTCAGGTCAGGAACGTGATGATCATGTTCTTCGTATACTCCCTCTCAAGTTCTGTCAACAACACTTATTTCGGCAACTACGCGAAAGAGATGGGAGGAGATTATGCCATAATCGGCATCGCGCACGCAGTCCTGGGGCTCTCAGAACTTCCGTTCCATCTCGGTCCGGGAAAGAGATGGCTTCAGAAGATCGGAGTGGAGCGCTCTCTTCTGGTCGTTCTTGCCGTAGGGACCTTCAGGTGGACCGTGTGTTCGCTGACGAACGATCCGTGGGTGCTGACAGCCACCATGGCACTCAACGGCATCCAACTGGTGCCCGTTATCATCGGAATGGCTCAGTTCCTGTATGACCACGCGCCTGAAGACCTCAAGGTTACAGCTCAGACGAGCCTGAGGCATTCAGTACAGGTCATTGCGGTCCTTGTTGCGGACTTTGTCGGAAGCGGCCTGCACCACCTCTTTGAGACGCTCGGCAGACACCCCATCAAAGGGCTTTACGCCTGCATGATCCCCCTGAACATCCTGGGGATAATTATCGGAGCGAGCTCGATCAGAAAAGGAGAATCTGCGGGGGATCCTGTCTCTCCGGTTGAATAATTCCCCCTTCGGTATTATCATTACCAAAAATCAAAGGCGGTGAAGTACATGGATCTCATAGAATCCATCAACAGTTTCGTCAACGGCATAGTGTGGGGCTGGCCGACCATGATCCTTCTTGTCGGTACCGGCGTGTTCCTGTCCGTAAAGATCGGCATGCCTCAGATAACGAAGTTCCGGCTGATGATGAAGACCTGTCTCGGAAGAAGCAGGAACGGCAGCTCCGGAAAAGGATCAGTTCCTCCGATACAGGCGCTTGCCACAGCCCTCGCGGCGACTGTCGGGACCGGCAACATCGTCGGTTGTTCAGGCGCCATCATCTCAGGCGGTCCGGGAGCCGTGTTCTGGCTCTGGGTAAGCGGCATCTTCGGTATGTGTACGAAGTTCAGCGAGGTGACTCTCGCCATCAGGTACCGGAAGAAGAATTCCTCGGGCGAGAACGTAGGCGGCCCGATGTATTACATTACAGACGGTCTGGGAAAAAGCTGGAAGTGGCTGGCAGTCATATTTGCCGTAGCAGGGGCAGTCGCCTCCTTCGGAATAGGATGTCTGAGTCAGATAAGCTCCATGGTCACCGCCATCAACACTGCAGTGACATCATTCGTTCCTGAAGCCGCAGAGAAGAGCGGGATCATATCGCTGGCGATCGGGATCGTATCAGCCGTGGCGCTGGGCCTCGTCATTGTCGGCGGGATCAAACGTATAGCTCAGGCCGCAGAGGCTCTCATCCCCGTTATGAGCATCATATACATCGTGTGCGCCGTAATAGTAATAGCAACTCATATCACTTCTCTTCCTTCTGTCATCGTATCGATATTCAAGGGAGCATTCTCGCCCAGGGCAGTGATCGGCGGGACCGTCGGGATCACGCTCAAGAATGCGGTGAGCAGCGGTCTCGGAAGAGGCCTGTTCTCCAACGAGGCCGGACAGGGCTCTGCTCCAATAGCACACGCAGGATCCGACACCGACGATCCGGTGGAGCAGGGTCTGTTCGGGATGCTCGAGGTGTTCTTTGACACGATAGTCATCTGCACGATAACCTGTCTCGCCGTCCTGATGAGCGGCGTGGGCATCGAATATGTGACCGGTGACAAGAACGTCCTTCCCATAGATGCATTCGCGACCGTCTTCGGCGAGAAGTTCGGCAGCCTGTCCGTTGCCGTCTCGCTCCTGCTGTTCGCGTTCACTACCATGATCACCTGGTCTCTTTACGGAGTCAGATGCGTTGAGTTCCTGACCGGAAGCCAGAGATTCTCGGGGATATACAGGATCCTCTTCGTCGCTGCAGTAGTATACGGAGCCACCGTACCGCTGGGTCTCGCCTACAGGATCTCGGACACTCTCAACGGGATCATGACGATCCCCAACCTTGTGGCCGTTCTGGGTCTTTCCGGTACGGTGACAGACCTTGCGAAAGAATACTTCAGCCGTAGTAAACAATAACCACTGCTTAAAAAGAAAGGAACCAAGCCAAATCATGACAGACGTAAAAGAGAAGATCCTTCTTGGCGGAGTGAAGCAGAAGATACATTACGTTACGGATGACCCTTCCAAACCGGTCCTGCTATTCCTCCATGGCGGCCCCGGTGTATGCAACCGCCACGACATAATGACTCATCACAGAGACCTGCTGGACACCTTCACTATCGTTACGTGGGATCAGCGCGGTTCAGGCGGATCATTCTGGGGGATCCCGGAAGAGACCCTCACCGTTAAAAGGCTCACAGACGATGCGTCAGAACTCACTGAGTGGCTGTGCAGAAAGTTCAGCAAGGACAAGATATTCGTGATCGGAGGCAGCTGGGGCAGCGAGCTCGGGGTATGGCTGATAAGCAGGTATCCTGAGAGAGTAGCCGCCCTGTTCGGATTCGGTCAAGTCGTCGACAATACCCTCAACGAGGACATAAGCTACGATTTCACGCTTAAAGCCGCAAGAGAAGCCGGCGACGAGGATTCCGTCAAGAAACTTGAACAGGTCGGTCCGCCGTCAGTCGGTCAGTACAAGGGCGGATTTGACGGAATGATGGTGCAGCGCCGCATCCTTATGAAATACGGCGGTTACTCCAAACAGAAAGGCAAGGACAACTACTGGGACGCAATGGTAGTCCCGATGCTTAAGTCCCGGGAATACAGTTTCACCGACATCATAGGTCTGCTTCTGGGATACAAACGAGTCCTGAAGGCTATGTGGGAGGAGATCGGGCCCACCTGTTTCCCGAAGACATGCACCAGATTCGATACCCGCTTCTATATATTCGACGGAAGGCTTGATATGAACACCCCTTCCGAACTGGTGGAAGACTGGTACAACATGATAGAAGCTCCTGACAAAGATCTGGTGTGGTTTGAATCGTCAGGGCACAACCCCATGAACGACGAGCCGGACAAATTCAAGAAGCTGCTCAGGGAGAAGGCTCTCAACGTCGTATCGGAAGAAAACTGCGTTATCTGATCCAATATACTGACATAAAACACGCCCCGTACCGGAACGGGATCACGCTCCGGTACGGGGCATTATGTTCGTGTTTTGTTTTAGAAGACAGATCTCAGGAGGATGATGTTTCCCTGTCTTCCGTTGGCTACTATCACCGCGCCGAACGCATAACTGTCGCTTTCGTCGCAGCAGAACGACCCTATGACCATGATCAGTCCGTTCTGCTCGTCACTGAAAGTAACCTCGTCCTCACGCACAGCTCCTATGAAAGTCGAATACCCTATCTCTTCGCTGGAGATCGGCCACTTCTCGCTCTCATTCATACCCATGGAAGGATACAGATCCATCGTCGTACCGAACTGTCCGAACGAGATCGCACATGTCCCCAGCTCATAATATGTCAGGTCTTCGTTCTCGAAGATCATCATGTACTTCCACTGACCTTCCGACTCATACGGGGCAAGCTGCAGAAGGCTGCTCGGTACACCGTGGTCAAGATAGTACCTGGCTGCCTCAAAGTCGCTCACGGAGACAGGACCGGGATCGTTCCAGTTCCCTCCGCTCTGCGTGCCGCTGCTGCCGTTAGATGAACCCTGATTCCCGCTGCTCGATGACCCTTGGTTCCCGCTGCCTGAGGAGCCCTGAGAGCCTTGATTTCCGCTGTTCGAAGATCCCTGTGAACCCTGATTGCCATTGTTTGAGTTGTTTGAGGGCCCCTGGCTGCCCTGATCTCCCCCGTCGGGCGTTCCCTGCGATCCCTGGCTGCCGCTGTTTGAAGAGCCCTGGTCTCCGTTGTTTCCGTTGTTTCCAAACAGTCCCTCCGGCCACGTAAAGGTAGGCGAGCCGCTGCTGCCGTTGTCAGGATCGCTGAATTCCGTTCCGAACTTGCTGTCTATAAACTCCAGCACTTTGACCTTCACCAATGGAAAGGCATAATATGCGATCGCGGCAACAAGCGCCAGCACTATGATCTTCTTCAGGAATCCCCCGCCGCTTCTGTTCTTTGCAACCGGCTGGGTGTTCATCCTGACTTGGTTGGAGCGCTCAGGCATCACCTGATACTGCATCTGCGGCTGATATGTCTGCTGGTTCGTATAGACCTGTTGCTGCATTGATGGTTGTACCGGTACCGCGTTCTGGACCCTGGCACCGCATTTAGGGCAGAATACCGCATCATCCGGTATCTGCGCTCCGCATTTGGAACAGTACATCTCTGTCTCCTTCTGTTTTACGGTAAAAAAGCTTGGAAATGGATTCGCAGGCAATGCTGGAAGTCAGGCTGTTTCTTTTCGCTGATGAACTTCCGGTCATGGCTGGCGTCGTTATGTTTGACCGTCCTTAGACAACGGGCTCCTATCCCGTGGTCTTCCCGTAGATCCGGTCCTCCGGATGACCAGCCACCTGCTTTCTCATATAGTACACTATTTTCTGTGATAATGATATCTTCCCGATTTTAAACGCAAGAATCAGACTGCGTCTCAATTACTGTCACATGTTTGCGTGAGATCACTGTCAGCCTCTATACTATTACCAGGAGGGAAAAACATGATATACAGTGATTTTAACGGCATCAGTCTATCCAGACTAGGCTTCGGATGCATGAGGTTCGCCACGGATCCCGTGACCGGAGCGATCGATCAGGACAGGGTCAACACCATGTTCGATCTGGCAATAAAAGACGGTGTGAATTACTTCGACACCGCTTATCCGTATCTCGGCGGCAACTCGGAGATCGCCGTAGCCGAGGCTCTCAGAAAGTACCCCAGAGACAGTTATTACCTTGCCGATAAGTTCCCCGGGCATTCGCTCCCCGGTCCGGTCGACAATATCGCTCTTTTTAACGTCTCGCTGAGAAAGTGCGAGACCGATCATTTCGATTTCTATCTGCTGCACAACATCAACGAGTGGTCAGTCAAGATCTATGAGAGTGAAGACTATCACATCATACCCGATGTACTGAAACTCCGGGATGAAGGCAAGATCAGACATCTGGGCTTCTCTTTCCACGGAGGTCCGGATCTTCTGGAATATGTCCTAAATAAATATAAAGGCATGTTTGAGTTCGTTCAGATACAGTGCAACTATCTGGACTGGACGCTGCAGAATGCGAAGAGAAAATATGAGATCATTACAGAACACGGCCTCAGTGTCTGGGTGATGGAGCCCTGCAGGGGCGGTAAGCTTGCCGTGCTTTCGGAAGAGAATTCCGCAAAGCTGAAGGCGTTCCGCCCGGATGCATCCGATGCATCCTATGCTTTCAGGTTTCTCCAGGGCCTGGACAATATCAAGATGGTCCTGTCGGGCATGAATGAAGTATCACAGGTCGAAGACAACCTGAATACCTTCCGCGAATACGATCCTCTTACGGAGGATGAGACCTCTGTGCTGTTCGAGATCGCGGAGAGCCTCAAGAAAGGAGTTCCCTGCACCCAGTGCCGCTACTGCTGTGCCGGATGCCCCATGGAACTGGACATCCCTTATCTGCTTGAGTGTTATAACGACTACAAGTATGCAGCTACTACGACTGCCTCGGTACGCATAGACGGTCTCGCGGAAGAGAAGAAGCCTTCCGCCTGCATCGGATGCGGCCAGTGCGCACATGCATGTCCGCAGGGCATAGATGTCCCGTCAGCTCTTGCCGAGCTTGCAGAGATGTATGAGAACGGCCCGAAATGGTCGGTGGAAGCCCGCCCGAGGCATGAATCAATACTCCGCGACCTGCGCAAAGACTGACAGCACGACTGCTGAAACGCAATATATCCCTTTATACTGCAAGCCGCCCCTTCCGGGGCGGCTTACGTGTTTTTATCGCTTCAGTTGACTGCCGATCCGCATTCAGGGCAGAAAGTACCGTGAACGACGGCTCCGCAGTTGGGACAGATCCTGCCTGAACCGGGAGACTTCGTCTCGGAGATGCTCTTGTCCTTTGGCCAGGACACCTTGTAGGACAGTTCCCTGGTGATCGTCTCGCCCGCAGGAACGGTGACCGTTCCCGTGACGATCCCGGTCTTGTCGTCCTTCTCCATCCCGGACAGTTCTTTGACCTCGACCGTGATGTCCTTCTCGCGAGAGACCGGTATCTGATCCTTGATCTCTACGGACATTTCAGCTGCGGAAACATTCGTAACTTTCGTCTCGAACACATGATCCACTGTCCGCAGACCTTTGAGGAACGCGTTGGATGCTTTCCTCGAAACTTCTTTTCTGGTGACCTTTATCCGTTCCTCTTCTCCGAGAGTTATGACGATCTCTTCCTTTGTCAGATCCGGATCCACAGTGACTGTACCCAGGTATTTGCCTCTGAGGAATACTCCTGCAGCTACCGATGTGCTGAACGGGATATCCTCAGTTTTTACTTTTGCTGTCAGGAACGCTCTGGGATCAGCGGAAGGTGCCGCGGATACGACATATTCCGCCGGCACCTGGCTGCTCTGCAGATCTGCGACGGTGCCGTCATAGTTATCCAGGACATCTCTTTTCCCGGGGATGACATATTCTGTCATCGTATCGTCATCGCTGACCTCGGCCTCTTCCATCGTTATCCTGACAGGGGCTGCTGCTGCCATCGCCGCACCCATCGCCATCGGCGCAGCGTCTTCCATGGCCTCATAGGCACGATCGACCATCATGTCCATTGATGCCGCCTTTGCCGCCATGCGCATGGATGACCTCATCACGTTGGCTGTGCGGAAATCGAGATAGACCGGTGTCAGTTCCGGGAGCGTGCTTCCGGCTGCAGGGTTTCCGGTATAAAGGCTGATCGAAACGCCGTTCCAGTCCTCGCCTGTGTGCTCCGTGATCTTTGCACGCATGCGGACCTCCATGGGACCTTCTCCGTCAGTGTAGAGCTCGTAGACAGGACGCCACTCGGCGCTGTTGTCAAAGTATCTCAGTTCAAACGGATACGTTCCCGCCTTTTCCGCGGTTATATCAGCAACGACAGCCGGCAGCTGTTCCTTTTTAATTGCCTTCTCTTTTTCTTTTGCAAGCTGTTCTGTTTTCTTTCTTCCTTCCAGAATCTGACCGTACAGTTTTTCTATCCTCTCGGGCAGTTTATCGATATACTCCTGGATCTCGGAAGCGGTCTGTGCCGAGCGGTTCGTGAAATCCCCGTTGGACTGCCACATCTCTATCTGCATCTCTCTGATGCCGATCTGCCTCTCGATCTCATCTATCTGTTTCTGAATGATATCGGATTCCTTTTCCTCCAGATGCTCCCCGTAAGTCTCGAACCTCTGATTGGAGCACTTTATGCCCTCGCTGCTGAACAGACGGACCGTATCTGTCCTGGAACTTCCCGTAAGTCCGAGAACATACAGTTTCTGTGTTCCTTCAGACAGCTCGACTGTTCCTCTTCGTACGACTTCCGCTCCTCTGCGATAGATGCTTACGCTGTCCACCGCCGTTGTTAGGACGTTCATTGTTTTACCTCCAGATCTGAATAATTGGTTATTTGTGTTTTGAAAAGTATCGTGTTTACTCTGCCGTTCCCGGTATTTCTCATAACTGTTCCCGTTCAGCTCAGATATCTGACGCCGTATTTGCTCGTCAGGGCACTGTCGGAGAAAACAAGCCAGTTGTCCCTGTCATCAGTATAACCTACGACATTGTTCCTGTTCCCGTTCGGATCCACCGTATCAAGCACCTCTACCTTACCGTACGAGAACTTCATATTGTATGTCAGATCCCCTCTGGTATGCCTGATGTCTCCATTGTAATGGCCGTCATATAAGGTACCGGAAAGTACCGCCGTAGGAGGATTTTCCGGCCCGTTGCCGTAATCCGTCTCTCTGAACGCACCTCTCGGATCGTTCGCTGTCCAATCCGTCTCGAAGAATTCATATGACCTGTTTGCAGTGCCCGCTCCCGAGATGAAGAACGTCCTGGCGTGCCCTTCCTTGATACGTTCAGAAACGAATTCTCCGATGTAGACCTGCGCATTGTTCTTTCCGTCTATGTTGAACTCAACACCTGCAGTTCCGTCTCCGTCAAGGACTCTGACAGGTATCATCCCTCCGTTTTCCCTGTATTCCGTCAATACAGGATAGGCTTCTTCCAGCGAACTGAAGACAGCTGCATATTCCGTATCGGGGTTCGCTGTCCTGATCCGTTCCGCAATGACCGAAAGCCTTTCGTAAAGGTCCCTCAGGTGATATGCGGTCTGCGTCTCCGCTCTTATCCGGTCGGTGCTCTCTGCCGGGAGCTCTGAAGAAGCGACAGCTATCAGCTCCTCCACTTCTCTCTCGGTCCCCTGTTCGACCAGATACATCGCCCACGCTTTATAGGACGCTTCGAGCACGTCTTTGTTTTCTTCCAGTGCTTCGGGCTTGATATCTGCGAGGATCCTCGCCTCCCTTACACTGTCCACGAATCTTCCTTCCGAGGATGCAGCCTGAGCGCGTTCCTTTACTATCGCATACATATCATCTATGTTCATCAGGGCTTCTTCTGAATCAGGATGAATGTCAAGTGCCTTGTAGTAGGATTCCGATGCGGATGAGTAATTCCCTATCTGATATGCCTCGCGGGCTTTCTTCATGTATCTTTTGAATCTGCTCTCCGGCAGGTTTCTGTACACGAACACCCCGCCGATGATAAAGACCATCGCGGCTATGATCGCGACCAGCGTCTTCCTGTATCCGCTCTGTCTGTCGGGCACCCGGGGATCCGTGCTGATCCTCTCTCCGATCGGCTTCACCTGGTCACCCGGTGCGGGCTCATGTGCCGTGCCGCCCTCAGGCACAACGCTGACCGGAAGATGTTCAGCTGCTTCAAGCCGGGTATCGAGATCGTTTTCGGGCTCTGCAGAGGCATTCTCCTGCGCGAGCTCGTGATCAACGGATCTGCCGCAGTTCGGGCAGATCTCGGATCCTTCAGGGATCATACGACCGCAGTCAGGACACAACATCGATCAAACCCTCCGCTAATTATCCTTATACACAGCTGCAAACGGCAGGCTCGAGCCCAGCAGCGCCCCTTCATCCTCAAGGCAGATGCACCATTTCTCGTCGCTGGTGTATCCTATCACATTCGATCTTCCGTCCGGGCCTGTCTCATCGATCACGACAGCTTTTCCTCCCGCGTAATCGGCATAGAACGTTTTATCGTCATCGGAAGAGATGATAGTCCTTCCCTCATACAGCCCGGCTTTGAGCAGTCCTTCCACACGAAGGTTCATGCCCGTTCCGTATACTTTTGCTGAAAAAGCTCCGGATGGAGCATCATCCGTCCACACACATGTGTAATACCATCCGTCCCCTTCATTCGCACCGGAGGTCAGGATCACATATGAATCAGCAGTACCGATCCTGTTCCCGCCGCTGTTGAATTCCCCGATATACAGCTGCAGGACACGCCCTCCGTCATAATAGAACCCCGCCTGCCTTCCCAGCAGATCCGAACCTGTCCTGACAGGGAACGTTCCTCCCGCCGCTGCATACTCCGAGATCTCTCCGGACATGCTTGCGAGGATCTCCAGAACGGCTTCTGTGTCTTCCTGCATATTCAGTTCAAGACATCTCTCCCCCTTCTCGGTGAAGAACTCTGCAAATCTGTATCTTGCACGCGCGTCCTCGGAGCGCGTGACCACGTTTCTGTAGGCGTCCCGGTCAAGTTCTCTTGAAGCCTGATCCAGCACCAGGCCGAGATCGTTCTCGTCTCCGCTCATAGCAGCTGCGGCCGCCCAGGAAGAATAGACTTCCTCCAGAAGCTGTGCGATATCTTCCTCTCTGGACGGATGTACCTTCCTCAGTATCCCGATCTGACTGACTGCTTCCTTGAATTTGGCCTTTTGTGTGTATTCCCTGACAAGGCCGTTCGTTTCGACCCAGTACAGGTCCAGCCTTTCCGATGCCATCGGTGAGTCGGGTATTATCTCAAGCGCAAGATTGTATTCTTCGGCCGCCTCGGATATATCTCCCTTTCTGTCTGCATCCTCAGCCTTCCGCATATGCCGTCTATATATGTTCTCGGGACGCGTGAGGTAATACAGGAGGAAAACGGCTACAGCTGCTGCAGCGGCGGCGAATGTCAGAATGATGCGCTTCCAGTTCCTCTCGTCATCCTTCTTCTCTGAGCTGTTCCCGTCTTCAATGATAGGTTTGCCGGGTTCGGTGTGAGGCATCGCGATGGTATCCTCTGTAACACCGGACAGCGCTGTTTCTCCGCTGTCCTCAGAGATGCTCACTATGTCTTCCGGAAGCGGCAGGATCTCCGTATCCCGGACAATGCCTTCCGGATCGCTGTCCGCAGTATCCTTCTCTCCGGCCTCCATCATTGCAAGTTCCAGAGCATTGAAGTCCTCAATTCCTTCTGCCGCATGTGCGTCTTCTGCCGTAGCGTCTCCGGCACTTACTGTCTGTATCTGTATCTCTTCATCCGCAGGAACGGGAATAAGCGGAATATCCGTTTCCTTCTCATCCGGAGCCTCAGTCAGCTCCGGTGCATCCGGAACGACGCTCTCTGTCTCACTGTTCGCAGCCGTATCTGTTTCCGATATCAACGCCTGCTCGGCGGTCTCCGGCAGAGAAATGCTTTCCGGCAGGTCAGATGAACTCTTCTGCAGAGATGATCCGTCTGCAGTCAGCAGATCATCCTCGCCTTCCCATTCGGAAAAAAGCCCGAGTATGCTCTCTACCGCTTCAGTCAGTTCGGATCCGGTGTAATCGTATCCGGTATCCGTGTCGGAAACTGCCGGAGCCTCAGGCAACTGCAGATCCGCATCCTGAAGGAGAGATCCGCTGTCGGCATCGGCAGACAATTCGGTAAGCGGAAGTATCTCTTCTCTCTCCTCAGTATCATTACCCTCAGCTGTCCGCGCCGGCTCAGAGCCGTTATCCGATGTCTCTTCAGACTGAAGGAACGGCGGGATCGTATCGGTGGCAGCTTCAGTTTCTGTCAATTCAGTCTGGATACCGGCTGCTGTTTCGGACAGATCAAACATATCCACATCAGGCAGGAATCCGCCCTCCGCTCCGTCCGCTGCAATGATATCCAGGATCGCATAGACACCGCTCATATCAGTGAGCGGATCCGGATCCCTGTCCGACTCGTCGGATTGAAGAGGTTCCTGTTCGATCTCAGGCAGTTCGCCTGCATTGCCTGCGTCCGGATCCGGGTATGTGCCGTCATCAGCGATGGGCTGCAGGTCTTCACCTGCAGGACTCATCACTTCATCTTCTGTTTTGCCGGGGAATTCCGTATCCCATTCGGGAATGATGACCTTGGTCCCGCATCTGTAGCAGAAACCGGCATCTTCCGGGATCCTCGCACCGCAGTGCGAACAGAACAGCATCGGCGCTTTCCTCCTGTCCAGAGCGCTATGTGAACAGTTTCGTTCTTCAGTAAATATATATGAACGGGACTCCCAGTTGTCCGCTGACAGCCGAGTCCGAGAAAGAGATCATCTTTGTATTGTCCTTATTGTATCCCACTACGTTGGCGTCCGGTCCGTTATCCGAGAGTATCTTTACCCTGCCTTTGCTGTAGGTGATGAAGTAAGTCTCCCCGTCCCTGAACAGTTCCTCCGTCTCTCCGTCCCATAGCCCGTCGATCAGATCTCCCTTTATCACTATATCGTCGGATGAGTCGGATACATCGGCTCCCAGTTCATGATATACGCATGGGCCGTTCGGCCTGCCCTGCTCCCAGCCGCATGTATAACAGAAGAGAAACTGCCCGTCCTCTCCGAACAGTTCTGCATAGTACGCAGTCGCAGTCCCTTCAGGTCTTCCCTCTTCATCTATGCTTCCGACTACCAGCTGACAGTCTGACATATAGCGGTAAAACGCAAGCGCTGTTTCCGATCCTTCCGGCGCATATCGGAACGGTACAGATCCGCCGAGATCCACGAACTCCGCGAACTTTTCAGAAAATGACGACATCTTTTCAAAGACCGCAGAGACCTCTTCATCAGCACTCAGAAGGATCAGTTCTTCCGAGTCAGTCCGGAGTTCCTTTAGTACTGCAAAATACCTCAGCGTATCCACGACGCTTTGCCTGATATCAATGATCTCGCTTTCGGACAGTTCTTCCGACGCAGATGAAAGGAGTTTTTCCACACCGTCCGGATCGTCATTTCCCGCCAGATCAGAAGCCCATTCCTTGTATATTACCGTAAGCGCGGAATGGTTCATGGTCTCCCTTTCCGGATCTATCTGCGGAAGGATCCTTGCCCTCTCCAGAGCTTCTTCGAATTTCCCGCTGTCCACGAGGTCCATGACCGCGGTGACCTCTTCGCTCCAGATCGTGTACAGCCTGTTCTGGGCTTCAAGAAGATCAGGAATTATCTCAAGAACTGCCCTGTAATCGGATGCAGCCTCAACGATCTCGGAAGCTGCCAGGTGTGTTTCAGCGCTTCTCATCAGGCGCTCCGCGCGGTTCTTCGGGAGGCTGTACCAATACCAGTATCCCCCTGCCCCGATGATACAAAGAACCAGAAATGCCGCTATCACGGCTGCCACCGCCCTTGGTCCCTTTCCCCTTTTTTCTTCTGCGGTATCGGGGACTGAGACAGTCTCGCCCGGTCCGTGCCACTCGCCTGTGTTTTCAGGCGGCAGGACCGGTACAGGCAGCTGTACCGATGCACCCTCCTCTGTTTTCGGGTTCAGATCCCGATTGGAGAGTTCTCCGGCCGTCACATCGCTTTCACAGGAAACAGGCGCTCCGCATTCATCGCAGACCGGCGCGTTCTCTTCAAGTTCTTTTCCACATCTGCTGCAGCGCATGCCCTGCTCCTTCAAGTAGTTTTCCCTTCTATTAGTATAGATTATATATCAAGGCAGTCAGTGTTTTACCATGTTTTTCTTGTACGGGGCACTGTTTTCGACTAGAATCAGACATGTCTGCGTTTGGAGGGACTAAATGGAAAGCAAACTTACAAAAGCCATAAGGATCAGTCCCAGCATGTGTGACAGCAGCGGCAGGCTGGGCATTCCGGATACCGCTTCCCTTTTCATGGACATCGCTGCTGAGCATTCCGACAGGCTCGGGATAGGTCAGATCAAACTCAAATCAGAGGGAGGATTCTGGCTGACGATAAAGACTATTATGCGGTTCTACCGGAAGCCGGGATTCAGCGAGGAAGCTGAACTGTCAACATGGCCGGAGTATCCGGAGAAGCGCAGGTGCTACCGTGACTATCTCCTTTCAGGAACGGATGGCCCTCTTGCCGCCGGAAAAACGGAATGGGGGATCCTGGACATGGACACCGGAAGGCTCAGGCATCTGGATTCCATCTATCCCGCAGGTCTCGAACTGTCAGATATCTCCGCCCTGTCCGATGAGTTCGTCCGCTTTGACGAAGATATGTCCGCCGATGATATTCTCGGCACCTTCATCGTCAGATCCACTGATATAGATCTGGGGAACCACATGAACAACGTCGCCTACATCAGAGCTTTTGCCTCTCTGTTCTCATCATCAGACTGGAACAGGATGGATATCAAGTTTATCGAGATCTGGTACCGCTCACAGTCATTAGAAGGAGATGTCATTACCGCCCGGAAGAGAGAACGCGGTGACTGCAGCGAAGTCTCGTTTTTCAAGGAAGACGGGACCTGTACAGCGCAGATAAGATACAGATGCGGAAGCTGATATTACAGACCGATAATGTCATGGTCATTCTGTATACTTTCCGATTCACTCTCAGTATAAGGTGACGAATTTGATAAGAGCCTGCGGCATTCCCACGAAATGCCGCTTTTTTCGTCTATAATTTCGATAGAGAGCAAAACAGACTTGCTGAGAACTGAAAGGAAGGAAAAACATGCTTCGAGTAGTAAAGACCGAGAACGGCATCGTACGGGGCATACCCGCTGCAGATCCCCGCGTGACCGCGTTCAAAGGCATCCCCTTTGCGAAGCCTCCCGTTGGCGAACTGCGCTGGAAGGCGCCGCAGCCAGCGGACAACTGGGAAGGTGAACGCGAATGCTACACCTTCTCCCCGATAAACATGCAGACTCCCCCGGGACTGGATCCCACCAACATCTATGCCAGAGAGTGGAACGTGGACCCGACTATCGAGATGAGCGAAGACAGTCTCTACCTCAACGTATGGACGAACGCCAAGACAGGAAATGAGAAGATGCCTGTCATGGTGTGGTTCTTCGGAGGAGGCTACACAGCGGGAAACACCGCTGAGATGGAGTTCGACGGAGAGCGCATTGCAAGAAGAGGTGTGATACTGGTATCAGTCCAGTACCGTCTCGGTGTTTTCGGGTTCCTTGCGCACCGCGAACTGATGGAAGAGAATCCGGGCGAACCGGTCGGAAACTACGGTCTCCTTGACCAGCGAGCCGGAGTGCAGTGGGTCATCCGCAACATCGAGGCATTCGGCGGGGACCCGGGGAACATCACGATATTCGGACAGTCTGCCGGCGCCGGTTCCACTCTGTGCCAGGTCGGTTCTCCCATGAACAAAGGACTGTTCCAGAGAGCAATCTTCGAGAGCGGCGGCGGACTGCGGACATACGGTCAGGGCGGCGGGTGTATTCCCCTTGAAAAAGCCCTGAGCAACGGAGAGGATTTCTTCAGCACATACGGGATCAGAGGCCTTGCCGAAGCCCGTGCCATGGATGCCGAAAAGCTCAACGAGATCGGAATGGAATACGTAAGGAAGAACCGCTTCGAGCCGGTAATTGACGGTGTGTTCCTTCCGGAAGATCCCTCCGACATCATGGCAAGAGGAAACTACCCTGATATAAGCTACTTGTTCGGATGCACCGGTTCGGAAGGCGACATCCCCGCTCCGGGATATGCTCCTCCCAGAAATCTCAAGGAGCTCAGAGAGTACGGAATGTTCCGTTACGGTGAGAAGTATATCGACGAGTATCTTGAGCTCTGCGGCTGCCGCGACGATGCCGAGGTCGATATGCTCTCGCACACCGACGACTCTTTCCGAGGCCGCTTCATGAACAACTACCTGTTCCTGGAACAGCGCATCCGCGCCGGAAAGCAGGACAACTGGATGTATGTCTTTGACGCATCCATGCCCGGATGGGACCGTCCCGGATCCTTCCACTCATCCGAACTGTGGTTCGTGTTCGAGACACTTGCAAAGTGCTGGCGCCCGTTCAAGGGCAAACACTACGACCTCGCAAGGAAAGTCTGCAACTACTGGACCAACTTCGCCCGCTGCGGAAACCCGAACGGTCTCGATGCTGACGGGACGCCGATGCCCGAATGGAAGAGCGCGACAGCGGAAGATCACTACATCCACTACCTCAATGAGGACAGGATAGGACCCTACGGCAAGGGCAATTCTCCTCTCGTTAAGTTCCGCACGAGAGTTACTTTCGAGCAGCTCAAGGAAAGAGGCATCATCAACTGATTGGCTCTGTTACTTGTGCAGCTTAAAAAGATTACGATCATTGCAGGATGACCCTCCGGGATCCGGAGGGTCATCCTGCTGTAAGTTTATGCCTTATGCTTCCATGTCCAGCCCGAATATGCCGCTGGTTCCGTTGAAGGTCGCCCATGGATCGACGCTGTTGTCATGCACCATGACGTTGAAGTGAAGGTGCGGTCCCGTGGCATACCCGGTAGAGCCTACCTTTCCTATCTCGGTCCCTTCTTCCACGAACTTTCCCTGCTCAACACTGAGTTCCGCCATATGGAAGTAGTATGTGCGCACGCCGAATCCGTGGTCAATGACAACTGTAAAACCCGAGACCCCGTTATACCCCGCGGCGATCACATATCCCGAAGCAGCTGCAAGCACCGGTGTTCCCTCGTCGTCTGCTATATCAACACCGGCATGCCTGGTCGGCACCGGATTGTCATTGGTATACCTGAAAAGTCCGAATTCAGTGGTGACTACCCCGTCGACCGGCTGTGTAAAGCAATCGTCATAGAACCTTGTCGGAAACCACGAATCGTACGTGACATCTATCATAGCGTTGTAAGCGTCCCTGTTGTCGCTGCTTCCTATAGTGGAGCTCTGGGTCTCCTCTGAGATTATCAGATGCTGGACGGTATACTCCTCCTCCACCACAGTAAAGGTAAACTCCTCAACGCCTTCCCGTGTCTCGATGATCCCGGAGTACGTCCCCGGAGGGGTGATGTAACTCACGCTGAAGAGTCCCTTCGCATAGCCCCGGCTGTCGGTGACGAGCGGAAACGGAGCAGCAACTTCTCCTGCCGAGATAATGACTTCGCCCCTGACTCCGGACCCTGTCACCGTTATGACGCTGCCTTCCTTTATATGGTCGGTCTGGAAAGATATCTTCATCGGTATCGCGTATTCCAACTGCGCGGAATAGCGCTCCGTTCCTTCGGCTCTCAGTTCTTCCCCCTTTGTTGTAACGGTGCTGCCTTCCACGTAACAGACCGCCTCGAGCCGGTAGGTCCCGTTTTCAGGATAAAAAAACCTGAACTGTTCCGCTTTCCCGGCAAAAACGGCTTCCTCTCCCGAATAGACCGTGATATCCGCATCGCTTGCGTTTTCCGGCAATGCAATAACAGCCTGTTCCATATCCGAGATCGTGATTTTCCCCGTTTCCTCATAAGACAGGGAATAGTTCTCTTCCCCGGCCACGATCTCGGCGAGAGACAGATGCACCTCATCATTTCCTACGCTCATGACATCCCTGCAGAAGAGTTCCGTTACCGCGTCCTCCCTGGCAAGCGCCATGACTCTCTGCTCGCGCAGAAACAAAGCCCCTGCCGCTGCGGCAGCGAGCAACATCAATGCTGTCAGGATCAGCCAGACTTTCTTTCCGCTTTTTCGCATGTGCGGTATCCTCCTGTCTTTTCTGTTAAATTGTACCACGGTCCCGTCGGTATCACTTAACCGAATCGCTGCAGTTTTGCATTATAATCTATTGGGGGATATCTGACA
>JAFZZV010000082.1 GCA_017828855.1 Oscillospiraceae bacterium
GGTATGCTCAACAGCTCCGGTTTCGTGGACATTTATATGTCCTGTGTCAGCGGAGATCACTCCCTCAAAGGGCCTCAGTATCGCCGCGATGACTGTCGCATTGGTCTGTGTTCCTCCGACCAGAAAATGAACGTCAGCACCAGTACATCCGCAGGCTTCCCTTATCAGTCCTCTTGCTTTTTCACACCATTCGTCCGTGCCGTATCCGTCTGTTTGATCGAAGTTTGTCTCTTCCAGAAGACTGAGTATCTCCGGATGGGCCCCTTCCGTATAATCTGAATTGAACCTGATCATCTCTGTCCCCCAAATGTTTCTTTATAAATAATAGACGAGATGGTTCGTGTTTTCAAACATGGTACGGTTCGTCGCCTGGCTGTTCCAGATCTTGATCAAACGATCAAATGCAGTTAATCTTCTCAGGCTGCAGAGACCGGTAATGCTGTGCCGGTCCTTCCTGTCTTCCTCTCCCGGTGATATCATGGATGGGAAAGGGGAAACTGACAAATGACAGAAACTACAGAGAGATTTTTAAGATATGTCAAGATCGACACACAGAGCGAAGACGGCCATGAGACTACACCTTCCACTCAAAAGCAGTTTGACCTTGCCAGACTGCTAGTCAGCGAGCTCACAGCCCTTGGCGCAGAAGATGTATTTCTGGATGAAGCCCTGTGTTATGTTTATGCGAAGATACCTGCCAATATCGAAACAGACTGCCCGAAACTCGGGTTCATAGCCCACATGGACACCAGCCCGGCGGTTTCGGACGAGAATGTCACTCCGGTCATCACCGAGAACTATGACGGATCTCCGATCGCGATGGGCAGCAGCGGACTAGTGCTGTCACCGGAAGACTATCCCTCCCTTCTTGACTACGTAGGCCAGACTATCATCTGCACAGACGGAAATACCCTTCTGGGGGGTGACGACAAGGCTGGGATCGCTATAATCATGAGCCTGGTCAAATATCTCAGAGAACATCCTGAGTTCAGGCACGGTGAGATACGTGTCGGTTTCACTCCTGACGAGGAAGTCGGTATGGGAGTGAGTGGTTTCGATATCGGCAGATTCGATGCCGATTATGCATACACAGTGGACGGAGGTCCTGTAGGATCATGCGACTTCGAGTGCTTCAATGCAGCTAACGCTGAAGTGACCGTAAACGGAAGGAGCATACACCCCGGCAGCGCCAAAGGACTGATGAAGAATGCGCTGAATATCGCCGCAGAGTTCCATGCCATGCTTCCGGCTGCGGAACGCCCGGAATATACGGAGGGCTACGAAGGATTCTTCCACCTCGACAGCATGAGCGGCGACGTGGATTCAGCCAGGATGTCCTATATCATCAGGGATCACGACAGAAAGATGTTCGAGTCCCGCAAGAAGCTGTTCCTGAATGCAGCTGAGTATATCAACTCCCGCTACGGAAGCGGCACAGTAAACGTTGACCTCCGGGATTCCTATTACAACATGAGAGAGATCATCCTTGAGAACTTTCATCTGGTCGAGAATGCCAGACAGGCATACCGAAATCTCGGGATCGACCTTCTTCCCCCAGACCCCGTCAGAGGTGGGACCGACGGAGCAACACTGTCTTTCCGGGGACTGCCATGTCCCAACCTATCTACCGGCGGGCATAACATGCACGGCAGATATGAATTCATTGCCGCCGAGTCCATGGACACCATGGTCGAAGTCTGCCGCGAGATCCTCCGTATTTATTCTGAGCGCTGAATAAGTCTGAAACAAGAAGACCGTTCCTGAAAAAAACCGGAACGGTCTTCTTTTGTATATATCTACTGTATCGGTGCCGTCTTTCGTCACGTGTATTCACGTATCACACTCCAGGCTCTGATCAGGTCTTCCGTCTTCCATGCCGCATTCGCAGGGCTGGTAGAAGGCAGGCACACGGCTTCCATTCCCGTTATCGGTTCCAGGAGCTTGCTGTACAGAGAGAAAGATGTCTTTCCGTTGCAGAATATCTTTCTGATCTTGCTTTCCCTGAGGATGATGCTGATATCGTTCGGCCGGGCATTGCGTATGCTCGCATCGGATGATCCCGTGATCTCACACCTTCCTATGGTGTCCCAGAGCGCAAGCCCGCAGCTCAGGATCAATTCTTTCTTCTCTTCGATCGTCGTCGGTTTTTCTCTTCCGAAAACCTCCGGGATCACCCGCCAGAACCGGTTTTGCGGATGACCGTAATAAAAGTTTATCTCCCTGGACTTAACAGAAGGAAATGATCCCAGAATGAGTACTCTGCTGTCGGGACTGTAAAGCGGTCCGAACGGATGCACGATCTCCTCTTTCATTCTTTTTATCCTTCTTTTCCTTTCTGACAGAAAGACGGCATCTCTGCCGTCTTTCCTGTTTTCCTACCGTAAATTGATCCCGATCAGATCTCTTCGTCTCCGTCCTCATCACTGGTGAACTCTTCCACGGTATCATCTTCGTTTACGGATACGAGCTCATCCATTATTCCCTGGTCGGTCTGGGCGGAAGCATCTTCCTTCTCTTCCCTCTCAGCTTCCTCCACGATCTCCTCCTCAGCGTCCTCCCGCAGCGTTCTCGCTACCGTGACGACTCTGTCGCCCTCGTCGAGCCTCATGACCTTTACGCCTCTAGCCGTCCTGGACTGAGTCGAGATCTCGGAAACATTCATCCTGACCACCGTTCCGTTTTCGCTGATCATTATGACATCGTCCTTCTCCTCATCAACAGAGAGGACTCCTGCCACCCATACACCTTCCTCGCACTCGAAGTTCTTTGCACCTTTTCCGCCGCGCTTCTTAGCAAGATAGTTGTCCGGCGTTGACAGCCTGCCTCTTCCGTTGGAAGTTACCGTAAGGATCTTCCTGTCCTCATCGACGATAGCTACTCCGACGACCTCGTCGCTGTCTCTGAGAGTTACGGCCTTATGTCCTCTGGTCCCTCTCCCCATCGGTCTGGCATCAGCCTCATTGAATCTGTTTGCAAAACCGTTCTTTGTACTGAGGAGCAGGTCATCGCTTCCGCTTGTAAGCCCGGCCCAGGCCAATTCATCGCCTTCGTTCAGTTCTATGCCGATGACTCCGCTCTTTCTGATCCTGCTGTAGTACTTCAGTTCCGTCCTCTTTATCAGTCCTCTTTTTGTCACCATCGTGAGGAATCTTGCATCCTCAAAATCCGTAACCTTGAGGACAGCGCTGACCTTTTCGTCTGCCGTTACCGGAAGGATGTTGACAACATTCGTGCCCCTGCTCTGTCTGGATGACTCCTGGATCTCATAGCTCTTGATGCAGTAGACCCTTCCCCGATTCGTCATGAACAGCAGGTAATCGTGGCTGGTGCAGGAGAACATGTCTTCTACGAAGTCGTCTTCTTTTCTGGAAAGACCGCTGACTCCGCGGCCTCCGCGCTTCTGCGTGCGGTATTCCTCCACAGGCTGTCTCTTGATATACCCGAAATGTGTCCTCGTTATTATGCACCGCTCGTTGGGAATAAGATCCTCAATGTCGACCTCGCCGGATACCGCTCTGATCTCCGTCCGTCTCTCATCACCGAACCTGTTCTTGATCTCCTCCAGTTCTTCCTTGATGATCCTCGTGAGATGTGCCTTGTTGCTCAGCACATCCTCCAGGTCTGCTATTTTCTCGTTGAGTTCGTTCAGTTCCGTCTCGATCTTCAGGATCTCGAGACCGGCCAGCTGTCCAAGACGGAATGCCACGATCGCGGAAGCCTGAGGGTCATCGAACCCGAACTCTTCCATGATGGCCTGCTTTGCTTCCTGCTGCCCGCCTTTAGTGGCCCTGATCGTTCTTATGATATCGTCGACGATGTCGACCGCTCTGTGTAGTCCTTCAAGGACGTGAGCACGGTCCTTCGCCTTCTTAAGGTCGAACTCGCTGCGGCGTCTGATGACCTCTTCCTGAAACTCGAGATACTTGACAAGCATGGTCTTGAGATCCATGACTCTGGGCACGCCATCGTCCAGCGCAAGCATGATCACGCCGACCGACTCCTGAAGCTGTGTCAGCTTATAGAGCTGGTTGACCACTATGGTTGGATTGGCATCTCTCTTGAGTTCAATGACGATGCGCATTCCTTTCTTGTCGCTCTCGTCACGCAGGTCTGATATGCCGTCTATTCTCTTGTCCTTGACCTGATCCGCTATGTTCTTGATCAATTCCGCCTTGTTGACCATATAGGGGATCTCTGTGACGAGGATGCGGAACCTACCGTTCTTCTGCTCCTCGATCTCGGCTTTTCCCCTGAGCGTGATCTTTCCTCTGCCTGTTCCGTATGCAGCTCTTATGCCGCTCCTTCCCATGATAATCCCGCCGGTGGGGAAATCAGGTCCCTGGATATAATCCATAAGGTCAAATACGTCACAGTCCGGGTTATCGATGAGGAAATCTATAGCTGAGATCACTTCACTCAGATTGTGCGGCGGTATATTCGTCGCCATTCCGACTGCTATTCCGTTCGAACCGTTGACCAGAAGATTCGGTATCCTTGCGGGAAGGACAGACGGTTCGACAGTCGTATCGTCGAAATTCGGAATGAAGTCGACTGTTTCCTTATCTATATCCGTGAGCATAGTCGCAGCAATGCGCGACATCCTGGCTTCTGTATACCTGTAGGCAGCCGGCGGGTCTCCGTCCACTGATCCGAAGTTACCCTGCCCTTCTACAAGCGGGTATCTCAGGGAAAAGCTCTGGGCGAGCCTGACGAGCGCGTTGTAAACAGACATGTCCCCATGCGGATGATATGCACCGAGCACGTCACCGACGACTGTTGCGCACTTTCTGGTGGGTTTTTCGTGCGTGAGTCCCATCTCTCCCATGGCGTAAAGGATCCTCCTGTGAACGGGCTTCAACCCGTCCCTTACGTCTGGAAGTGCCCTCGAGACTATTACAGACATGGAGTAATCCAGAAAACTCTGTTTTATCTCCTTCTCAACGTCAACGTCGATTATTCTCTCGTTTTCAATATTGAACTCGTCCATTTATTCTCCTTACATCCACCGTCTCGTGATGATCTGCACATTCTCTCTCTTCTCTATCATGTCACGGAATTCCGCCGGAGCGGTCCTGACAGGAATGCAGATCCTTCCCATCGGTGAAGTTATCCTGTATATTTGCTCTCCTTTTTCTACAGAGGCGATCTCTTCGTATGCTGTGTGATATCTGAGTTCCGAGCTGAACTCATAAACTGAGAACCCTTCCTCCTCCCAGACCAGGTACAGCGTTCTCTTTTTCAGGTCTTCTGCTGTGACTCTGATCCTGTGTCTGATGTAGACCGAGAAAAGGATCCACAGCAGTAAAGTGGCTCCGTACATTCCCATCATGCTCATCGGGGGAAGCGGAAGCTCGAAGATTATTCTGATACCGATCGTTATCAAGATCATCAGAATGATCCAGAAAGCAGCTTTTGACGGCAGGTCTCCAACTCCGGTCTCGCATCTGGCAACCGCCTCGGCTTCCTTTTCGTTATAGGAGAACTCTGTCTGTTTCAGATCTTCTGCCATGATTCATACATCCAGGTTCCTGACGAACTGAGCGTTCTTTTCAATGAATTCTCTTCTTGGCTGTACCTTGTCTCCCATCAGGATCGCAAACGCCTTGTCCGCCATCTCCGCATCCTCGACCGTGACCTTCTTCAGGGTCCTGAACTCGGGATCCATAGTCGTTTCCCAGAGCTGGGCAGGGTTCATCTCGCCGAGACCTTTGTACCGGTTGACCTTGATGTTGCTGCCTCCCATCTCGTTCTGCAGCTGGACCAGCTCCTCGTCGGTATAGGCATACTTTATCGTCTGTCCCTTCGTAAGTCTGTACAGCGGGGGCTGTGCCAGATAAACGTGGCCCTGCTCGATCAGATCCTTCATGTACCGGAAGAAGAAAGTCAGCATCAGCACACGGATATGGGATCCGTCAACATCGGCATCCGCCATGATGATGACCTTTCCGTATCTGAGTTTTTCTATGTCGAACTCGTCTCCGATACCGGTGCCAAGCGCCGTCACGACAGGCATAAGCTTGTCGTTCCCGTAGACCTTATCTATCCTTGCCTTCTCTACGTTGAGCATCTTTCCCCAAAGAGGAAGGATCGCCTGGAACCTGCGGTCTCTTCCCTCTTTTGCGGAACCTCCTGCGGAGTCTCCCTCAACGATGTAGATCTCCGTCATCGTATTGTCTCTGGAGGAACAGTCTGCAAGTTTTCCGGGAAGGGTCGCCGTATCCAGGGCAGTCTTTCTCCTGGTAAGCTCCCTGGCTTTTCTGGCTGCTTCACGGGCTCTTGAAGCAAGCATCGCCTTTTCCAGGATCGTTCTTGCGACGGAAGGATTCTCCTCGAAATACTCGCTCAGTTTCTCATATGTGAGCGTGTTAAGGACACCTCTCATCTCCGGATTTCCGAGTTTTCCTTTGGTCTGTCCCTCGAACTGGGCTTCCTGGAGTTTTACGCTTATGATGCAGGCAAGCCCTTCTCTGACATCCTCTCCCTTGAGTCCGTCGTCGCCTTCCTTGAGGATCCCGTGGTTTCTACCGTATTCGTTGAATACTCTGGTAAGTGCGTTCTTGAATCCGTCCTCATGTGTACCGCCGTCCGCAGTCCTGATGTCATTCGCAAAAGACAGGATCATGTCTTTAAAGGACTCGTTGTACTGTATCGCAACCTCGGCTTCATATGAGAGCTCTGAGCTCTCCGCCTCTCCGGTGTTCTCATTTATCCTCTGCCCTGCGAAGGAGCCTTCTTTCCTGAAATAGATAGGTGTATCGTGCAGGACGTCGTAGTTCCTCTCCTTGTTCTCGAATTCTACGAACGAAGAGATCCCTCCTTCGTAATTGAGAGAGTCGCTGCGTACCTCTTCTTCTCTCTCGTCCGAAAGGACTATCGTGACTCCCGCATTGAGAAAAGCCTGTTCCCTCAGGCGCTGAAGAAGCACTTCATACTCATATTTCACTGTCTCGAAGATATCAGGATCTGCGTGGAATCTGACCATCGTACCTGTGGCTTCGCAGGTTCCGATGCTCTTGAGGTCTTCTTCCGGCTTGCCTCTGTTGAATCTCTGGAAATATGTCTTTCCGTCGTCTGAGAACACAGTTACCTCAAGCCATTCTGAAAGTGCGTTGACGACGGATGCACCTACTCCGTGAAGGCCTCCGGAGAAGTGGTATCCCTTTCCGCTGAACTTTCCTCCCGCATGTAGGATCGTATAGACGACAGTTACTGCGGGAAGACCTACCTTAGGCTGTATACCTACAGGTATACCTCTTCCGTTATCTGTGACCTCGATGATCTCACCGGGAAGGATCCTTACTCTGATCTCGTCGCAGTATCCGGCAAGAGCTTCATCGATAGAGTTATCCACGATCTCATAAACAAGATGATGGAGCCCGGCAGGTCCGGTCGTCCCGATATACATTCCGGGTCGCTTGCGGACAGCCTCAAGCCCTTCCAGTACCTCTATATCGCTGGCATCATAGCTTCCCTGTTCGTTCTTTGTTTCTTCCAGAATCTCTTTTTCTTCCATCAGTAAAATCCTTTTTTCAGTTTTCGGTTCCGTACGGATCCTTTGATCCGGCTCTTTTTGTCAGAGTGGCAGGAGAAACATTGGTGATATATACTCTTTCTCCTTCTTTTCCCTTTACGATTATGAAACTCTTCGGGATCTCCTGTGACACATCGACGATCCGTCCTTCCTTCTGGGCGTTCGAGAGATAGTGTCTGGTCCGTCTGTCTACAGAGCAGTAATCTATATCGAATATCCCGACTATATCCCTGTCTTCTATGACCATACCGTTTCCTATATGAAGATACATATCAGAGCTCACTCCTTCTTATTCAGGACTCCGCCGGTCATCTGCCATACATCTGCATCAGTCTCCCGTTCGATAAAGTTCGGGTCGCAGCAGGTTATTATCGCCTGTGATCCCCCGAGCCTTCTCAGAAGAAACTCCTGTCGGCTTCCGTCCAGTTCTGACAGCACGTCATCAAGAAGAAGGACCGGTTCCTCACCAAGTTTTTTACGGAATATGCCTGCCTCAGCAAGTTTCAGTGCAAGAACCGCAGTCCGCTGCTGTCCCTGGGAACCGTATACTCTGGCCGGGTCTCCGTTGAGCAGTATCTCCAGATCATCCCTGTGAGGCCCTATCGTGCAGTATCCCATCCTTATATCATCGCTTCTTGCTGCGGAGATCATTCGAAGTATCTCTTCAGGATCATCGTCATCACCTGTCGTGCTGAGATATCTCATGCTGAACGATTCTCTGTCTCCTGAGACCGATGAATACGCTTCTGACGCTCCCGTCTCAAGTTCTGTCGAGAACTTTCTTCTGAATGAAGCAAGGGAAGAAGCCTTCTCCGCCATTCTTTCGTCATAGACTTCCAGCATATCGAATGCGGCAGCTATGTTTCTTGCATCTTTCAGAAGTGCATTCTTCTGTGCGAGAAGCCTTGTATACTCTCTCAGATCTGAAAGATATCCGGGAGATATCTGACACAGTGCTGTGTCAATGAATCTTCTTCTCTCGGCAGGAGTTCCCTTTACAAGATCGAGATGTTCCGGAGAAAAAACAACACAACAGAACTTGCCGGCAAGCTCGGAAGCTTTTCTTTCACTTCCCCTGTTAAGAGACGCGATCCTTCCCTTGCTGCCGACAGTGATCCTTATCTCCTGTTTTCTTCCTTCCGCAAAGAATACGGATTCTAGAACTGACTGCCCCGTACTGTTCTTGTTCGGCAGTTCTCTGTCCTTGACATGACGAAAACTCTTCGCTCCCGTCAGCATGAATATGCTCTCAAGAAGATTCGTCTTTCCCTGTCCGTTCTCTCCGCATATCACAGTTACAGCGGTAGATGGGAAAAAATCTGCATTCTTTATATTCCGGAAATCTTTTATTTTCTCACTGATCAGTTTCAACTGGAAACTACCTGATACTCTTCACCGAGAGCTTCAACGATCTCTCCGCCGCGGAGCTTTTTTCCTCTCATATAACAGACTTCACCGTTTACCATGACTTCGCCGGCTCTTACTGCCTCATCTGCCTCTCCTCCGGTCATTGCTGCCCCGGAGTATTTAAGGAACTGCGCAAGCGTTATGTACTCTGTATGGATCACTATCCTATTCATTTGATCTCAGCCTCACAGGAAGAACCAGATAGAGGAAATCGTCTCCTTCGGTAGGAACTATAGTCATCGGCATCGTGGGCTGGTTGAGCCTCATTATCACCTTTTGTGTGCCGGAGTTCTTAAGTGCATCAAGAACATACCTGTAGCTGAATCCTATATCTATCGGGTCTCCTTCCAGAGTGCAGTTAATCTCATCGTATACCGAACTCGTTGAAGTGGTGCAGCTTATGCTCAGTATGCCGTCATCAAACCTCATCTTAATCGGACTCTTGAATCTGTCGCTGATGATCAGAGATGCCCTTTCCACAGAGCTTGCCAGCTCATCGGTATCCACAACTGCAGATGTCCTGTAAGAGACAGGGACGCTCTTCTTGTAATCAAGGAAATCACCTTCAAGAAGTCTTGTAACGACGGTATAACCGACAAGGTTGAAAACAGCATATCTCCTCGCAGTTCCTACCCTGACATTTTCCTCGCTGTCCCCTATCAGCCTGCTGACTTCCTGCAGTGTCTTTGCTGGGATTATGAACGAACGGTCTTCTCCGTAGTCGAGACCGTGCTTCCTTGCAACTGCAAGTCTGTGCCCGTCTACCGA
>JAFZZV010000083.1 GCA_017828855.1 Oscillospiraceae bacterium
GACGGTTTCCTTCACAGCAGGAAGCTGTTCGGATCGTTCATGGACGCAGTCCAATCCGCAAAAGAATAACTCTGACCTACAGCGAGGAGCCGGCATGAATGCCGGCTCCACTTCTGTATGGATCAGTACGGTCCGATCTATCAGTTGAACTCTTTGCGGAACTCCTCGGTGAGGAAGTCCTTGAGGTCGTTCTGAGGATCGACATAGGGCTGAGGAGTGTCTCCCCAGTACATGATGTTGTGCTCCTCGAGGGTGTACGGTTTCCACTCAGGCTGCGGGAGCCCTGTGATATCCAAACCGTTCGGGTCGCCGTTCTTGAAATAATAGCACAGTGCGTTGCACATCTGGCGCGCAAGGTCATAGTGCTTGCCGGTGAACGGTCTCCAGCATTTGGCCAGGTTCTCGAAATGGAACCACAGGTCGGAGGAGTGGAAGGTTCCGGGATGATCGAATCCGGGCATCTCGGGGTTGAATCTGTAGAACCAGATCGGGCGGTCCTTGCCGTTCTTCTTGTCGAACTCCTTCATGACGCGGATCGCGATCTCCGCTCCGTTTATCCTCGTGCGGTCCATGGCGGTGGGCACATCGGGTCCGATGAGCTCCATATACTCGTCCACGCGGTCCGGGAACGCATGCTCCGCGAGCTTCCTGAAATCGTCCATGCTCTTTGCGACTATCGGTGAGCGGGTCTCGCCGACGGTGCATCCGACGATGAGCGGTACCGGCCAGTCTTTGCGGGTCATGAGGGTCTTGTCCGTGTCCTCTGTGAGGTATACTCCGTCGACACAGGTCATCCACATGAGATGCTCCTGAGCGCAGAACTCCTCGCACTTGTCGCGGAGAGTGCAGGCATCGATCGCTCTTGCCTCAGCCAGGGTCTTTACGCCCATGAACTCGAAGAACTTGACTCCGAGCTGCTGGGTCTCCTCAAAACTGTATTTCCTGATGAAGGAGGTCTTGTAGGGGTTGGCGCCCATTCCGCTCATGATGATCGCCTTCTGGAAAAGGCCCTCATTCTGCGGTGAGCACAGCTGAGCGGTGACGCTCATTCCGCCGGCGGACTGTCCGCCTATGGTGATGTTCTCGGGATCTCCGCCGAACGCGGCGATGTTCCTCTTGACCCAGCGGGTTCCGGCCTGCTGGTCCAGGTGTCCGAAGTTCGCGGGAGCATCGGGATTCTCCGCCACTATCTCCGGATGTGTCATGAATCCGAAGCAGTTCAGGCGGTAGTTGATCGTCACGACCACGATCCCGCGCCTTGCGATGCGCTCTCCGTCGAACTCCATCTCAGCGGGGTTGCCCTCTCTCAGACCGCCGCCGAAATACCACACGAAGACCGGGAGCTTCTCGTCAGCTTTCTTGGCGGGAGTCCAGACGTTCAGGTACAGGCAGTCCTCGTCCATCGGGATGGAAGGATCGACGTTCCACTCTCTGGTGTAGATGTTGGTCTCGTCGATGCCGGGGATATGCTGCATGGAGATCGGCGCGAACTTGTAGCAGTCCAGCACTCCGTCCCAGTCCTTTGCGGGCTGAGGAGCGCGCCAGCGCAGATCGCCGACAGGAGGTGCAGCAAAAGGAATACCCTTGAAGGATGTGATGCGGGGATCGGCAGCAGGAAGTCCTCTGACGACACCGTTCTCAACTTTTACTTCACGTAGCATTGTCGTTTCTCTCTTTCTATATTCGTTAGGGTTGCTCGTAATTGAATTATACTTTTAGGCCCTCAAAAAGAGAATCGGCACGCAACATATTCGGCATCTTTCCTAATCGGAAAACGCGTTATTTGTGTATTCTATAGAAGCCACGCAAACAAAGAAGAGCGGCCTTCCGGCCGCTCCGTGGATCTAAAGTGACTCACTCCTCGGGATGGAGTTTTTTGTACTCGTTCTTTGCCATAGTGATCGGTATCAGCGTCAGCGGCATCCAGCATGCTGCGACGATGAACGTCACCCAGTTTGCCGAGAAACCCGCGGCGCCGTACTCGTTCGTCATCGCATATCCGAAATGGTTGATCAGCCATGAACCGATGGGAGTTCCGATGCACATCGGGATGATGACATAGAATATCTGCCTGATGCCTTCGCTCTGCCCGTGCATGTTGGCAGGCATGTGGTTCTTGAGCATGACCATCAGCGCCTGATAGATGCACATGTATCCCGTTCCGAACAGGAAGATACCGAAGCAGGTCACGGGAGTGCTGCGGATCCAGACTATGCAGAGTCCCGCGATAGTTAGCGCGACGGAACCGTACATCACTCTGTAGAACTTGCCGTTGTCGAGATACTTGCTGCACAGAAAGGTTATCGGCAGCGCTGCGATAAGAGGAAGTCCCAGCACTAAACCGGCATTTCCCGTGGAGTAGTGCTGCGTGTAGATCAGGAAGTTCGTCAGATGAGAGAAATACATCTGGAACCCGATAAAATAGACGGAGAAGATGATGCAGGTCAGTTTCATCATCCTGTTCTCCTTAAGGACATTGAAGTTGAATGCCGAGAATACCTGGTGCCAGAAACCCTTGGGATCCTTGTTCTCCTTAAGGTCAGGCGCATCCTTGACCATGAAGATGACGCAGACGCTCATGAGCACCAGGAACAGTCCGAGTATGAGGAAGAAATTGAAGTAATCGACCTTCTCTATGATCTTTCCGAAGAACAGGCCGCCCATTATGGTACCCGCGACCGGCAGGACTGCGACTACCGCACCCATCTTTCCGCGGTTGCCTTCCTCAGTGATGTCGGTGGTCCATGCGATGAAGCCCGAGTCGTTCGCCATGGCTCCGATGAAGCTCATGACGCAGTCGCCGGCGACTACTGCGGCGATCAGCATAAGCATCCTGCTGTGGTCGAGATACTCAGTCAGCCCGAAGACCACGACAGTGATGCCCCACAGGGCATATCCGAGCAGCATCTGGGGCCTTCTTCTTGCCAGCCTGTCGCCCATCGTTCCCCACACGAAACACCCGAAGGTGCTCGACATTGCGGACAGCGCGACCATCCATGAGATTATGTTCGGGTCCGGCGCGATCTTTGAGTACACGTAGTTGGGATACCAGGAGTTCTCCACGCACCACACGAGCTGTCCGGCAAGCCCGACGACCACCACGAAGAACCATTCCTTGGCCGTCAGCACGCGCTTTCCTTCCTCGTTGCGGTGGATCTCGAGGGTATGCTTGTTCTTGTCTGCCATTCCAGTTTGCTCTCTTTCGATTATTTGATCTCTTTTATTCCTTCGCCCTTAAGGTAATAGATAGCCTGAGCGTATTTATACGGGTTGAATCCCTTGCCTCCGATAAGGAAATAGGAGTTCTCTCTCGTGGTTATGATGAGTTTCCTTCCGCTGACGGGGGAGACGATATCGATGCCGGAAAGCTCAATGGTCCGCTCGCTGCCGTTCGACATGCAGAAGCTCACTGCATTGCTGTCCAGCCTGAGATAGCCTATGCCCAGTATCACTCTCTTCCCTATGCTTCTTTCGGAGATGGTGAACCTGACGCCGTCATCCTCAAAGATATACTGATCATATTCCGTGACGACCCTCTCCACATGCTCCTTCTGCATGTCCATCCATTCCGACATCAGCTTTATCCCTATGCTACTGTCGTCAAAAGTGAATGTGAGGTCCTCGTTGTATGTGCCTGTCAGTCCGCATGCCGTGCATCTGAACCCTGTGCCGGACGAGACTATCGTGCTCACCGCTCCGCATCTGGGACAGATATAGACCGCGCTCTCGATGGACTCCGCGCGCCTCTTTGAGACATACCTGTGCTCCGATGGAGGCGGGCTGACGGTGAGCTTCTCGACTATGATGGCGTGCAGCTCCTCGTCCGTCATGGACGCTATCTCTTCTGCAGTCAGGACCTGCACCTCGCGGCACGTCAGGTATCCCCAGCGGGTCTTTGCAGCCCAGCGCGGATCGCTCCCGTAGCCGCCCTCTATATTGCACAGCGCGAGATCCGCCTTCATCTTCCTGGCAAGCTGCGCGATGCCCATATCAATGCTGGTAGGCCTTCCGTCGTAGGTGGTGCTGCCTTCCGGGAACACGCCGACGACACCGCCTTCAGAAGCGATCTTTAGTGCTGCCCTTACCGCCTGGATGTCCCCTCCCTGCTTGCGCTTGGGGATGGGGCCGAAGAAGAATGTCAGCAGCTTGGAGCCGAACCCGTTGGTAAACAGGTTGTCGGTGGCCATAAAGTGGATCGGCCTGTTGTACATCATCGTAAGGAATCCGGGGTCCCAGAACGTCTGGTGATTGCACAGGACAAGATACGGCCTATCCAGACGCAGTCTTGTAAATCTGAATCTGAATCCCATCTTGATGAAGAAGTACGGGATCATGATGATCTTTACCAGGAACAGCGTGATCCAGTCCCTCTTTCTGCACCATTTCTTCGGTTTTCTTTTTTTGGGCTTGTCTTTCTGCGGCATAACTGAAAGATCCTGTCTGTCATAAATCCAAAGTGAATTATAAGCAACACAGCCCCGAAACTGCAAGTTCCGGAGCTGTGTTTTTTTCCTCTTGCCTCAGCCGAGGAAAGCGGAAGTCGCCTCATCCTCGTACTGCCTTGTGTAAAGATTGTGGTAATAGCCCTTCAGAGCCATCAGCTCGTCGTGCTTTCCCCTCTCAACGATCTTTCCGTCCTTCACCACCAGGATGATATCCGCGTTCTTGACGGTGGAAATCCTGTGGGCGATCACGATGGAGGTCCTGCCTTCGATGATCGTGTCTATGGCGTTCTGGATCTTCTGCTCGATTATGGTGTCCACCGATGCGGTGGCCTCGTCCAGCACCAGTATCCTGGGATCGCTGAGGATTGCCCTCGCGAAGGATATCAGCTGCTTCTCGCCTGTCGACAGGGTGTCGCCGCCTTCCCCGATATCGCCGTCCAGACCGCCTGCGACGTGGTCTATCACCTCGTCCGCGGAACAGAGTTTAAGCGCTCTCATGATCTGGTCTTCAGTGGCGTCGGGGTTTCCGTAAAGCAGGTTCTCCCTGATGGTTCCCGAGAACAGGTGCGGTGTCTGCTGCACATATCCTATAGATGAATGCAGCCACAGCTGCGAGCGCTCTCTTGCATCCCTTCTGTCAATGAGGATCTGTCCTTCGGTGGGTTCATAGAACCTGCAGACCAGGTTGACCAGCGTTGATTTCCCTGCCCCGGTCTCTCCGACGATCGCTATGTTGGTGCCAAAGGGGATCTTGAGGTCGAAGTGCTCCAGCACGTACTCGTCTCCGTCCGGATATTTGAAGGACACATCCCTGAACTCGATATCTCCGGTCATCTCCTCCCAGTTCTCCTTCTTCGGCTTGAAGGAGTCGCCGTATTTCTCTATTACTTCCGGTGTGTCGGTGACGTCTGACTTGGTCTCAAGGATCTTGCTGACCCTCTCGATGTTGACCTGTGTGGTGACCAGATCCGAGAACGCGTCGATTATCCATCTGACGGGTTCCATCATTCCCTGAGCATAAGACATGAACAGGGAGAAAGTCCCTACCTCCTCCTTAGCGATGTATCCGCCTCTCCAGAGCACGATCGCCAAAGCAGCTGAGGATGCGAAGTTCATGGTGACTGCAAACAGTCCTCTTAGCCTTGATGCTCCGACGCTCTTGTCCCACATCTTCGAGGTGTCACCCACGAACTTGTCTATCATAGTGTCCTCGATCACCAGGGACTTGATGGTCTTGGCGCCTGTTATACCCTCATTGAAGTTTCCCGTGATGGTGGAGTTGATCTCCCTGACCTCGCGGTTGACCTCTATGAGCCTCTTCTGGAAGATGGAGAACAGTATCGCGACTGCCGGCACTATCGAAACGACGAACAGGGCCAGCTTCGCGTTGATTGAGAACATGACCACTATGGATCCGATCAGATAGGTGGAGTGCCAGATCGTATCCATAAGCGACCAGGAGGCCAGCGAGCCTATCCTGGAGGAGTCGCTCATGATCCTGGCATGCAGGTAGCCTACGCTGTTCTGGTTGAAGAACGAGAATGCCAGCGTCTGCATATGGCTGAACATGGCGTTTCTGATGTCTCTGTTTATAGATACTTCGACGCGCAGCGCATGCTCGCACGCGACGTAGTTTGCCGCGGACTGTGTGAAGATCATCAGCAGATATCCCGCAATGAACCATCCGAGCGTATCCACTGTGCCTCCCTGTACGAAATGGTTGAGAGAGTATCTCTGGAACAGCGGCATGCCTATATCCTGGACGCTTCCCAGGAGGCCGCATATCACCATGACAATCAGCGTGCGCCTGTATGGTTTTATGAAGGGCAGTATCTTTCCCACTCCGAAAAACGGAAGACCTCTGTCCTTCTTTTCCCTGGTCTTCTTACTGCTCATCGGCCGCCTCCTTTCCGCCTGACTGGATCTCATAGATCCTCTGATAGATCCCTCCGGCAGATTTGAGTTCGTCATGAGTGCCCTCTTCCGAGATGCTCCCGTGATCCAGAACTATTATCTTGTCCGCCTTGGACAGTGTGTTGATCCTGTGTGATATGAGGATGATGCTGGCTGTGCCGAACCTCTTCTCGAGAGATGCGCGGATCTTCGCGTCGGTCTCCATATCAACGGCTGACAGCGAGTCGTCGAAGATCATTATCGGCGTGTCTTTCATGAGGGTCCTGGCGATGGCGGCGCGCTGCTTCTGCCCGCCGGAAAGCGTCACTCCCCTCTCTCCCACAAAGGTCTCATATCCCTTTGCGAAACCTTCTACTGCCTCGTCGAGGCACGCAGCGGCAGATGCTTCCCTGACGCGCTCCATATCGATATCCGGCGTAGTGATCGCGATATTCTCTGCGATCGTAGCTGAGAACAGGAACGGTTCCTGGAGCACCATGCCGATATTCTCCCTCAGGTGTTTGGTATCTATATCCCTGATATCGACGCCGCCTATGGTGATCCTGCCTCTGCCCTTCTGGATCTCATAGAGCTTATCCAGCAGCAGCACCATAGTGGACTTCCCGCTGCCGGTCCCTCCCATGATGCCGAGGGTGCTCCCGGCTTTCATGGTGAAATCTATGTCAGTCAGCACATCGTTCTCTCCGTCATAAGAGAAATAGACGTGTTCGAATCTTATATCTCTGTCCAGTTCAGGTCTCTGCGCTTCGGGATCGTTCTTCTCCTCTTCCGCGCGCTGGATCTCGCTTATCCTCTCTACAGAGACTCCGGCCCTGCTCATCTCGGAAAGCACTCTTCCGAGCTGCCTTACAGGCCATGCCATCATGGAGTTGTAGGATATGAACGCGACATATTCGCCCGCGAGCATCCTTCCGCTGACTGCGAGCCATGCGCCGACGGCTATCACTACGAGGACCTGTATTCCGCACAGAGTGTCGGATACGCACCAGAACCGGCTCATGAGCTTTGCCATCTCGCGCCACAGCCCGGTGTACTCCTCGTTGTGAGCTTCGAATCTGTCTCTCTCGTATTTCTCACGTCCGAATGCCCTGACGACTCTGACTCCGGTCAGGTTCTCCTGAGCCATCGCGGACAGCACGCCCTCGCTCTCGTCACAGACTCTGAATCTTGTCCTCATTTTGCTTTGGTACACGAGCGAGTAGATGAAGATCACCGGAGTGGGTATAAGCGCTATCAGCGTCAGTTTCGGGTTCATTGAGAACATGAAGGTCATGGACAGGATCAGCATTATCAGGATCCTGACCACAGACGTCATCTGTTCTGATATGAACCTCCTGAGAGTGTCTATGTCTGAGGTGCATCTCTGGATGATGTCTCCGGTATGGTTCTTCATGTGCCACTCAAAGGGCAGTCTCTCGATATGTGAGAACAGCGTGTCTCTCATTGTCTTGGCGAGAGTCTCCGAGCCCTTGGTGTTGCTCACCCTGAATATATACTGCGATACCGCCTTCACAGCAGCCACAGCCATTATCGCAAGCGACACGATCCACAGATCCTGCCTGAGCCTCTGGGTCCCGCCGAACCATCCGATCACGGTCCTCGCTATGGAGGTCATCTCATCGCTGCCGCCTATGACATTGTCTATGGCACATCTCATGATCTGAGGTATCACCATGTCGGCGCCGGAAGCGATGAACGAGCATGTGATGCTCAGCACGAAGTATCCCCAGCTCCCCTTCATAAAGGAGAAGAGCAGAGAACTGTCGCCTGCTGTCCTGTTTTCAGTCGTTGAATTCAAATCAAAACCTCACGTTTATACGAAAATAGCAGCTTCGCTACTATACCATACTTATCTTCCGGCAGACAAACTTACGCCGGGAATCAGACAGTTATGTCCGAATATGTCAGCGGTATCAGTTTCTCAAGATCCGACGGAGACATCTCCACCTGGCATCCGATCCTTCCGCCGCTGAACAGGATCGCATCGAACAGTTCCGCCGTCTCATCTATTACGGTCCGGAACTGCTTTTTCATCCCTATAGGCGAACACCCGCCGTGCACATAACCGGTCAGAGGCAGAAGCTCCCTGGCTTTTATCATTGCGATGTTCTTCTCCCCGACGCAGGCAGCCGCCTTTCTCAGATCGAGCTCGTTCCTCACCGGCACCATGAACACATAGTGCTCGCCGGAGTGTCCCACGGTGACGAGCGTCTTGAACACCCGATCCGGGTCCTCTCCCAGCATCTTTGCGACTTCCTCTCCGCTCATAGGCTCGCCGTCGCCGTAGAAGAAGCTGCGGTAGTCCGCACCTCTCTGCTCAAGAATGCGGATCACGTTCGTCTTCTCAGCAGACCTGTTCCTGTCAGAAGCGCCGTCTCTGTGCTGTTTCAAGATAATCCTCCCATATCCGCGCCGCGCAGTCCTCGGGGCTCCCGTTGTTGTCTGCCGTCCTGTCCCGGAAGGACAGATACATGTGGCGCCTCTGGCGGTACATCGCTTCGAGATCGGTGCTCAGAGGCCGTCCCTGCACCGGAAGCAGTCTAGTGTCTCTCTCAAGATGGTAAATGATCCCGCACATGTGCAGCGGAATGTAGTTGTCCGGCACGGTCACGGCTCCTCCTCCGGTGGCGATGATGACTCCGGAGTTATAGCTTGCCGTCTTCACTGCCTCCGTCTCCAGCCTGCGGAACGCCTTCTCACCGTCGCTTTCGATGATCTCCTGCACGCTTCGGCCGGTCTCTTCCTCGATCAGGTCATCGGTCTCTATGACCTTTCTTCCCGTCATCCTTCCGAGGATCCCCGCTATGGTCGTCTTTCCGGCTCCCGGCATCCCGATGAGCACTATATCCGGTACGTTCTCCCTCACGAACGCGAGCTCTCTCCAGATATCTGAATCCCTGTAATCCGAATCGATCAGCTCGCTCTGCCTTTCCCGGGACAGTTCCAGCACCGCCCGGAAAAGCTTCGAGGTATATGCGGACATGTCCCCGGATCTCTCAGCTATCCCCGCGATGATCTCCTCTTCCCTTGCGGAATTGATGACTGCGATCCCGCTCTCACTCTTTATCCGCGCTGCGGCATCCGAGCATTCCATCCTCTCCAGAAACAGCCTGAGGATCTCTTTGTCGATGCTGTCTATTCTGTCTCTTATCTCAGCAAGTTCCATTCCCATTCCCCAACAATGATATCAAGTATCGTGACCGCAGCAGCAGCCTCTACGACCGGCACTGCACGGACGGCGATGCACGGGTCATGTCTTCCTTTTACGGAGATCACGGTCTCCTCCATCCTGGACAGCGATACCGTGCGCTGCGGCACCGAGATGGAAGGCGTCGGCCTGAACGCCGCGCGGAACACGACCGGCATCCCGTTCGTGATCCCTCCCTGTATCCCGCCTGACCTGTTGGTCTCGGTCCGTATGCTGCCCCCTTCAATGATTATCGGGTCGTTGCCCTGTGATCCCCTCATACCGGACAGACGGAACCCGTCGCCGAACTCGACGCCCCTGACGCCGGGTATCGCGAAGACGGTCCGCGAGATCTCTCCTTCCAGTCCCCGGAACAGCGGTCCTCCCGCTCCGGCAGGGACTCCGGTCACCGCACACTCAACGATCCCGCCCAGCGAGTCTCCTTCGCCGGAGGCTTTGAGTATCTCTTCTTTCATCTTCTGCGCAGCGCAGTCGCTGATCATCGGCAGTTCCTTCTCCGCGATCTCCCTGAAGAGGCTCTCATCGGGATAAAGCGGGAACGGGTCGTCGATCATGCCTCCGGCAGCTGCGAGATGCGCTCCGACGGCTACGCCCATCCTTCTGAGGATCTGGATCGCTATCCCTCCCGCTACGCACAGCGGCGCAGTCATCCGCCCCGAGAATGGTCCTCCGCCTCTCATGTCCATCTTCCCGCCGTACCTGATCCATGCGGTCAGGTCCGCGTGGGACGGTCTCGGTGTATCCGCTATCTCGTCATAGTCGGAAGGTCTCTGGGATGTGTTCCTTATGACCGCCCTCAGGATGTTCCCGTCGGTCTTGCCGCCGCTCAGCCCGCTCTTGAACTCCGGCACGTCAGCTTCCTTCCTGGACGAGACCAGCCCGCTCCTTCCGGGAGCGCGCCTGTCCAGGAACCTCTGCAGCTCCGTGGTATCGACAGCAATCCCGGCAGGGATGCCGGCGATCTCCACCGCCACATGATCCCCGTGGGATGAGCCAGATATCTCGATTTTTATGTTGTCTCCGGTGCTATATGACATCGACCCTGCCTCCCAGACTTCTCAGGTCATCGAAAAAAGCCGGATATGATTTCTCCACGCACTCCGCGCCGCGTATGACCGTCTCTGCACCGACAGCATAAGCCGCGACTGCGGCGGCCATGGCTATGCGGTGGTCCCCCTCCGGATCGGCTTCCGCGCTTCTCCGCCCTCCGGGCCCGGTGACTAAGAAACGTTCTCCGTCGGTACTGACTTCCGCCCCGAATCCGGACAGGAGTCTGTCCATCGTCCTTATGCGGTCGCTCTCCTTGTATCTGAGCCTCCGGCAGTTCCTGAACTCCGACACACCTTCCGCCCCGGCGCCGAGCGCCGCTGTGACCGGGAACAGGTCCGGGATCATATCTGCATCGAGTTCCGCCGGTCTGAGCTTTCCCGCGCTCTTCACCCTGACAGATCCTCCGTCAATACTGACGAGAGCTCCCATGGAGGAGAGTATGCCGGCGATGCGCCTGTCCGCCTGATGTGAGCGCTCTTCCAGTCCCGTCACGGTAACATCGCTCCCAGGCGACGCAGCCGCCGCTGCCATCACCGCTGCAGCTCCAGACCAGTCTCCACCCGCTGCTGCCGTCCCGGGAGACCTGTACGGTCCGCTTATCCGCAACAGCGATTCCGTCTGCTCCACAGCCGCCCCGAATTCCCTCATGATCTCCGAAGTCATCCCGACATAGTCCCGCGACACGAAAGGAGTCGTGACAGTCACCTCCGACGTCCCTGGAAGGAGCGCCGACGCCATCATAAGGCCGGACACGTACTGGGAACTGACATTCCCGGGAATAAGGAACCTGTTTCCGCTGAGGCTGCTCCTGAGCTCGGTCGGCAGCGTCCGGGAAGTGAACCCGGCGCCGCACCCGCTCAGCGCGTCTATCAGTTCCGAGACAGGTCTTGCCGCAAGGCTGCTGTCTCCGTGTATCTCCGCGCTGCCGCATACTGCCGCCGTGACAGGCAGGAGGAATCTGAGCGTCGACCCGCTCTCTGCGCAGTCGAGCAACGGGCGTTCCGGAACTTTATTCACCGGTGTGACGTATATCTCTCCGTCGCTGCAGGATATGACTGCTCCCAGCCGTTCAAGGCAGGAGACCGTGGCAAGGATATCATCGGGAAGCCTTCCGGTGAATCCCTTTATCATCACAGGCGCATCGGAAAACGAGGAGCATATCAGCATCCTGTGCAGTTCCGATTTGGATACAGGCGCCGGTACGGTCCCCTTCAGCGGTCCCGGAGTTATCCTTATGTCCATCTTTCCTCTTTCTCAGCAAAAAACTGCGTCCGCTCCCGGAGACAGTGCCCCGGAAGAAAACGCAGTCAGGATCGGATCAGGGCTCAGTCCATGTAGCCCAATCTTGAGCGCCTGTATAATTCCTTCTCGAAAGCCTCGCTGTCAAAGTACGTACCGATCCTTATCGGTCTGCCCTTGACCACGAACCTGTCTGCCAGATCATCCGCGAGCCTGACGGCCGCGTCATCATCCTCCGGCGCGTCTGAAAGCCTGATGCCGAAGATCATCCTGTCGCCGTACTCCCTGAAGAGCATGTCCATGTCGTTCATCGGCTGAGGTGACCAGGAATCCCAGCCCGCCTCAATGAAACACTCCACCCTTGCCTCTGTGTGTCCGCAGGAGTGCAGGTCGGCGATCATCCCCTTTGAGTGGATATGCTCGACCGTCCTTTTCATGTGAGGAACTATCACGTCCATGCCGGTGTCCTGGGAGAAGAACGGCTGAGCCTGCCCGCCCCAGTCATCATGCACACGGATGCAGCTGACCTGCGGGAAGTATTCCGCGATATTGTCTATTACTTTGCAGATGACGTCGGTGGTCGCGGTGAAAAGCTCCTGCACGGCGTCCTCCTGATCCTCGTCGACCAGGGCTACGGCGGCATTCTCGAACCCCATGAAGGAGACGAGCCTCTCGAACCAGGCTCCGGAATACAGCGTCATCATTATCCACTCGCCGCTCTCCAGCAGTTCCCTGTTCGCTTCGGCGCTTCCCTGCCAGTCCCAGCTGTCCACATCCGGAAGCGTGATGATGTCCTTCCAGTCATTGACATCATCCATTATCTCTGTTCCCGGCCGCACCATGGATCCCCCGGCTATCGGCGAGTATTCCCACTCCACTCCGTACATGTCGGTCCCGCCGGCCTCCGCATCGCGGTCTATTTTCTCCGCACCGGTGATCATCCCCCTTGCGATGTTGTCGGGGATGCAGCGTGGGTCGATGCTTATCCCGTCCATCGGAGAAGGGATCCACATCGGATCCTTGTCTCTGTATGCGCGCCACATGTTCTCCGCAGTCGAGATCGGGCGGTCATATATCCTCTTCTTCCGGTTCCCCAGCGTTGCGGTGCCGAGGACTTCAGTTTCCTTTTCGCTGAACGGCACAGATGACATCAGATTTCCTCCGTATTTTTTCCTATATGGAATATAGCATATTATGACCGGTCAGAAAAGGAGAAGCCGTGTCAGGATCCCTCCGCGGCGGTCAAGGATCCGCGTCTGCGACCTGTCCCCAGTGCCTCTGTCTCTGCAGCAGTCTATCCTAACGGAGCTTCCTTTCTTGACGTTTACACCCTGATGTATATACTATTAGCCTGTATCAGCCGTTGATCGATACAGTTGCCGCTTCGTGCACCGGTCGATCAGCCGTCACCGTCAATAACCCAAGCCAGGAGCGCCTCATGAAGAATTCCCTTAAAAGCCAGGCATACGAGTATATCCGTGCCAGGATCACAAAATGCGAATACCTGCCGCTGTCGTTTCTGGACGCAGCTCAGATAGCGAGGGATCTCGGGAGCAGCCGGACCCCGGTCCGCGATGCCCTCACCCAGCTCGAGAGCGAAGGCCTTGTAAAGATCACTCCGAGGCGCGGCATAATGGTGGCGGATATCCCGGCTGACGAACTCGACAGCATCTCCAAAGCGAGAAGGCTCCTGGAGCCGTACATCGTGTCTGTCGCCTGCGGGAAGGCGGATCCGGAGATAATGCGGCAGTTCAGGGAAAGATTCTCGACCGTCGCTTCCGGCAGGGAGCAGATCGAGGCAGAATACGACTTCAACCTCTATCTCACGGGTCTTACGGAGAATCAGTATATAATCCAGACCATGGAAAGGGTCTATGTCTCCAATTTCAGGGTACAGACGCTCGGAAAGATGCCGACCGGAAGCATCGACATCATCCTGGAGCTTATCGACTGCATCAATGCCGGCGATCCCGCAAGAGCTTCTTCCGCGGTGATACGGCTCATCTCAGAGCAGGGCATCTACTGACAAAGAATATGTATACAAAACGCGGCAGGACATCATTTGGCGGTGCCCTGCCGTTCTGTTATGCTCTGTTTTCCCCGGCTCTGCGGTCAGATATCTCTTCCGCCCCTGCGCGTCATCGCAGCGAGGATGCTCTGCTCGGTCTCACCGAGTATCTCACTGCACAGTGATGCGGCCTCCTCGTAGTTCCCCTCCATGATGAGCTGCAGGAACCGCATCCGGTACTCGAGCGCCCGGGAACTCATGTCATAAGCGTCCATCCCGGCACCGACGCGCAGCCGGACACTGTGATCGAACATCTGCTGCGCCAATCCTGTCAGATACTCGTTCGTGCAGGAATCCAGCAGCATGTCCTGTATGTCTCGGTCTGCTCCGGCGCAGTCCTCCGTGACTCCGTTCTCAGCTGCGGATCTCACTGCGGAAAAGACCTTCTCCGCCCTCTCCCTCGGTATGCGGTATCCGTAGTTCCTGATGATGAGCGGTTCCGACATCTTCCTGATCTCAAAGACTTCCCTGAGAGTCCTCGTGGTCAGTTCGCTGATGTATATCCCCCTCTTGGGGAATATCCTTATGAACCCGTCCTCCTCCAGCCTCTGCAGCGCCTCCCTCACCGGAGTCCTGCTCGTCCCCGCCACTTCTATCATCATGTCTTCCGTAACGAAAGTGTTGGGCTTGAACTCACAGCTGATCAGCTTTTCCAGAAGCTTTTTGTAGACTATGCTTTTCAGCGATTCTTTCATTCTAATACTCGGTATTCTTGTTTATTATTCGTACCGCAGATGCCGTCTGCCGGAAGCAGCTCAAGCTCCGGCGAGAGTCTTGGCCATCTCGGCAGCAGAAGCCGCATCCGGCGTGAAAACGTCAGCTCCTATGCTGTCGCAGAACTCCTGAGTGACCGGAGCCCCGCCGACCATGATCCTGATGCGGTCGCGGAAGCTCTGGCTGTTGAGCAGTTTGACCGTTTCGGCCATCGCGTCCATGGTGGTGGTCAGAAGCGCGGAAAGTGCGACGATCTTCGCCTCAGGATGCTCCTCGCACGCCTCGACGAACTTTTCCTTCGGCACGTCGACGCCCAGGTCTATGACGTTGAAGCCCTTGGACTCTATCATCATCGCGACAAGGTTCTTCCCTATATCATGCATATCGCCTGAGACTGTACCGATGATCACGGTGCCGAGCGCTCCGACCTCGTCCGATGCAAGATACGGCTTCAGGACTTCCACCCCGGCCTTCATGGACTTTGCCGAGACGAGCATCTCGGGGACGAATATGTCACCGCTCTTAAACTTTTCGCCGACCACTCCCATTGCGTCTATCATCGTGCTGAGAGTCTCGGAAGGATCCGCTCCTTCATCGATCAGCTCCTGTACTGCTGCGGTGACCTTCTTTGCTTTTCCCTTTATCACCAGAGATTCAAGTTCTTCAAGTGTCGCCATTTTCTGTCTCCCTCCGGAGGATGATCTGTTGATACTGTGTCTGGTATGCGCTGCGCCTGCTTTTCAGGCAAACAGCTGCTGGAACATATTGTATGCTGCGTTTCTCCACGTATCCCATTCGTGATAGCCGGGGCACGTATAGAAGTGGATGTTATTATACCCTTTCTCCCGGTACTCTTCGGCCATCTTCAGCATGAGATCATTCTGGGGTTCCTGCTCACCTCCGGCCACGAAGATGTAGTCGAACATCTCTGCGGCTCCTTCCGGGGTGGAGAATTCCTCAGTCCTGTCGTATCCGAAGCCCTTTGTGCCGAAACCTCCGCTGAGGCTGCACAGGGACGCGAATACCTCGGGGTGCTTCATTGCCGTATCCACTGCCTGCATGGCTCCCATGGAGAGCCCTCCGACCGCGCGTGAATGCCTGTCCGCGACCGTGCGGAACCTTCCGTCTATGAAGGGGACGCAGTCCTTTACCAGGACCTCGTCGATTATTCCGCTGGCAGGATTTCCGCTGCCGTCGTCGGGGAACACATAACCGTCGTTCATGACGATTATCATCTCCTTCATTTTTCCTTCGTTCAGCAGATTGTCGGCTATATAGTTGACCTTTCCCTGCCATACCCAGCCGACCTCGGTCTCCCCGCCGCCGTGCTGCAGGTAGAGGACGGGGTATCTCCTGTCAGGCTCTTCGTCGTATCTGGGCGGTGTATATACCCAGCACGCTCTGGTGAGTCCGGTCACGCTGCTCTTGTACTGCACCATGCGCACCTTTCCGTGCGGCACGTCCTTGATGAGGTAAGCGTCGGGCAGGATGCCTCCGGGCACCTCAAAGAAGTTCGCAGGAGCGAACGCGCCGAAGCCGTATGGCATCAGCCTGTTCGGCGTCTTGACCCCGTCGACATAGAAATCGCAGTAATGGAATCCGTCGCGGATGTCATCCACGATGCAGGACCAGTATCCGTCTCCCTCCGGCTGAAGCTCGTATTCGCCGGGCATGGATCCGCCCCATCCCTTGACCTTTACGCTCTTGGCTTCGCCTTCCAGATAGAAGTTGAACCTTATCTTCCCGTCTTCCAGGAGCTCTGCTCCGTGCCTCATCTGCACGAAGGCGCCTTTCGTCGCCCACTCGTCGCGGTTGAAGTTGATCTTCCTGAGAGGATCGTCGAAGAAAAGCGGATGCATGTAGTATGTCTGATCTTTTCTGTCAGCCTTGAACATCTTTCCTCTTCCTCCCTTATCTGAAAATGAGCTGCATGAAGGATGCCGCTGCGTGACGCCACACATCCCATTCATGCCATCCGAAGTAGGTGTCGTGCTTTACATCTATTCCGTTCTTCGCGACATCCTCTATGAACTCCATGTTCGTCTTGCCGACAGGCTCCTCGGAGCCCCAGGCTGCGTAGAGCACCTTGATGTCGGAGTTGAATTCATCGCCTTTGTCGAATATGTCGCCGCTGTCGAAGCTACCTCTCCTGCCATCCCTGGAAAGACCACCGGAGAACATCCCGAGATATGAGAAAACCGTCTTCCTGTATTCCAGTCCCGTCTTCCAGGCGACCGCTGATCCGAGCGACAGTCCGGCGATCGCTCTGCTGTCCTTCTCGGGTATCGTCCTGTAGCGGCTGTCGATATAAGGCACCAGGTCCTCGGCGATCTCCTTATCGATGTCTCCGGGGATCATGGCGTATTTCTTGCCTTCCTCGAAGGCGTAGCCGGTGGTCATGACGATGATCATCTTGCCGATCTTTCCCTGCGCTATGAGGTTGTCGGCTATGTAGTTGATCTTGCCGAGCCAGACCCACGCAGGCTCGGACTCGCCGCCGCCGTGCTGCACGTAGAATACGGGGTATCTCTCGTCCTTCTCCTCGTCATACATCGGAGGCGTATAGACGAAAGCCGCCTTCATCCTTCCGGTCACGGAGGAACGGTATATCTCAAAGTTCACGTCACCGTGAGGAACGTCCTGAAGCATCCAGAACTCCGAGTCCTCACAGGGCATCTCGAAATAGTTTGCTATCCTGAAATCTCCGTAGCCTATGGGAGCCAGGTCGTTTACGGTCCTGACGCCGTCCACGAAGAAATCACAGTAATGGAACCCCGGAAGTATGCCTTCCGCCTCACAGGAGAAGAAATCGCTGTCCGGCTCCTTTTTCAGTTCGAATTCCTGAGGCAGAGAGCCTCCCCACCCCTTGACCGTTACGGTCTTCGCATCGGGAGCCCTGAAGTTGAACCGGGCTTTTCCGTAGTCCAGGATCTGTACGCCCTTTCTCTCTTTGACGTACTTGATCCCGGGTATCCCGTTCTCGCTCTGTACCCTGACCGGTCTCTTTCCCAGAGGGTGGAAAAACAGGATATGCTCGTCCAGCGCCTGATTGCTGAGAATCTCTTCCTTAGTCATATAAACTCCCCTTTCCCTTCCGCACGAGCAGGCTTCTCCGGTACTTTCCGGAACGCCTTTCTCCGGGAGGATCTTCTGGTCATATTATAGTATTATTTCCTCCAAAACTGAAACCGATCCGAGCCTGACAAAAACGCGCCGCTTTGACCTCTCGTCAATGCTGCGCGCTTTTTCTCTGCTTCTGTTGTAGGCTCTCGGGTTTTCGGGCTTTCTCGTCACCGGGTTCAGCCCTCCCCAGTCCCTGCGCTTGCGCAGGTCGTGTTCCCGTTTGGCTTTCTTGGACATTTTTTCGTACGGGACAATTACTTTATTACTCAAATCAATCACCTCCGGAGAAGAGATGATATCATCTGCAGGCTGAAAATGCAATAGCGAGAAAACTCATCCGTAGATCAGTTTCCCGATGAGAAAGCTCAGCAGATTCGCCGCAAAAGTCAGCGCAAACAGCTTTCTGCCTCTTCCGAAAGCACACGAATAGCAGAGATACTCGACAGCTACGATGAGCATCTCAAGGATCAGAACACCCGCCGTTCCCCATCCGGTCAGTGACAGGATGAGATTCAGCGAGATGTTCGTTAGGAGATTGACCGCCGCGCAGAGACTGAGCGCATCGGCGCCGGTATAGCCTGCCGCGGCAAAGACCGCTGACTCGATCACCGCGGTCAGCACTGCCGGGATATACGGAGCTATGTCTCTTACCTGCCCTTCCTGATCCGCCTGATTATCAGTGCCACGATCACCGCGAGCACTGCGATGATCAGCACCACGGAGACCACGCCGCCGGATCCGCGTCCGAATACCGGATCGGCGATATCCGCGAATACCGACTGCGCAAAGATGCAGAGCAGCGATATCACCGCCGCGAGCGCAACGACTTTCTTATTCATCAAAAGACCCTCCTTTTTCGACGATCCTAATCGAATACAATATCGCAGCTGCCCCCGAGAGGAAGCTGATGAGTACGCATATCCAGCGCCAGGCTCCCGTGAGCGAGACGAGATATCCGGCGAGAGATCCCGGCCACAGCGCCGCGGCTGACAGCCCGAAAGCGAATCCGGGTTCGTCCGGAAGCGCGAGGTACATGAGCCACAGGGTGACCGGCATGGTCAGGTTTATGAGGAACTGACCTGCAAGCGACAGAACCGGATCGCTGTTCCCGAACGCGATCATAAACGCCGCAGCCGTGACAGAGAACAGAGAGAGTTTCCTCACATCCAGCCTGTCTGCGGCAAATCCTCCCGCTGCCTTGCCCGCGAACACGGCGACGGTGACAAGCAGCGCACCAACAGCCCCATTCTTCCAGCTGAAACTCACGACGCTTCCCCCGAAAGCCCTTACCGCCACGGCGGTGAAAAGACTGAGAGGAACCGCATGGCCTGCCCGGCGTCCTGCTGGCGCAGCATTTGGGGCAGTTACGTCCGGTGCAGCCGGCTCTTCACCCCCCAGCGCCGAAAGTGCTGCTGCGATGAGGACTGCACCTGCCGCCCAGATCCGGCCGATACCCGGAAACAGTGTTCCCAGCGCGAGCCCGATGCATCCCGGGGCGACGAACACCCCTTCCGGGTACGCTTTCTTTCTGGACTCCGCCAGCACAGTGGCCCCTGCGGACGTGTGAAAGAAACTGTTCCCGATGCCGAGGACGGCAGCGCGCGTCATGTTCCCTGCCGGCGTAACGAATGCCATTGCGAGAAGCAGGCATGAGCAGGCCGAGATGGCGTTCAGCCTGCTGCGGAACCTATCCGCGATCATTCCGGTCATGCACTGTGTGGAGAAGGCTATCGTGTCGTATACGAGTATCTCGGCGGTCCCGCACCCTCTTCCGTACAGAGCGGAAGCGCAGACGGCGTCCACCAGAAAATGCGCAAAAGATCTCACTGCAAGGGATACGATGTCTTTCCTGCGCATCTGCATCCGTGAGCCCTCCACCGGATCTTTTTTCTCCTGAACTAATTATATCTTCCTGAAGATGCTTTTTCCTGAAAAAGCGTTGTCTGCTGGCATCAAAAAGTGTTATTTTATGTTTAATTTCTTCTGGAGGAAATTTGCTATGGAAAAGATGGAAAGACGATACGGACTTCCGACTGCCATCGCAGC
>JAFZZV010000084.1 GCA_017828855.1 Oscillospiraceae bacterium
CTCCAGCATTTCATGAGCGTCTCGAACTCGAACCAGAGGTCAGAGCTGTGGAAGGCGCCTGCATCATCGCCGGGGATGGTGGGACCGAACACGTAGGTGTAGAATTTCCTGCCCTGCTCGGCGGCGACTTCATCGAAGATCTCGTTTCCGAGCCACATCTGGCTGACAGAAGCGTTCCTGTAGTAATCGCCCGGCATGGCTTTGACCAGTTTGCGGTATTCTTCCGCATACTCACCGAAGGAAGCGTCGATCCAGTTGTCCACTTTGGTGGTCTCGTCGATCTCCACTGCCTCGGCTTCTTCACCGGCCTGGTTGAACGCGAACATCTTCTGGGTCCTTGCGTCGCCGTCCGGCTCAACGAGGAATTCGTCCTTCGTGTTGCCTACCATGAAGGTATCGACATGGATGTCGCCGTCCTTGATCGCCTGATCATAGGGCTTGACTATGACCTTGCCGTCAACGCAGTAGCCCCATCTCCAGAACAACTCGTTGAACTTCTCTGAGATGACCTTGCCGTCAAGCGCTCTGGCTTCTTCCAGTGAGTTGACCCCGAGCTCCTTGAAGAATGCTTCTCCGAGTTTCTCCTGATCCTCGAGGGTGAGTGTGATCCTGGGATTCGAGCGTACCGGATAGGTGAAGCCCATGGCTCCGATGGATTCCACGATGCCCTTCTGGAACATTCCCTTATCCATCGGCATGAGCATGTGAGCGAGGGTGCTGCTGCCTCCCGCGGACTGACCGAAAACAGTGATGTTCTCCGGGTCGCCGCCGAAGTTGGCGATGTTCCTCTTTACCCATGCGATGCCGGCGCTCTGATCCTGGAACCAGAAGTTAGCAGGGGCGTCGGGGTTCTCTGCAGTGACTTCCGGATGAGCCAGAAGTCCGAATACGTTTACCCTGTAGCCGATGGAGCAGAGTATGACGCCGCGGGATGCGATGCGCTCGCCGTCGAACTCCATCTCGTGAGGATAGCCTTCCTGCAGGCCACCACCGAAGATCCATACCATTACGGGGAGCTTTTCATCAACGGTCTTGGCGGGTGTCCAGATGTTGATCCTCAGGCAGTCCTCTCCCATCGGGACTTCCGGGTCCACATGCCATTCCTTGGAATAGAATCCATCGGGATTGGCGCCGGGCTTGCGCTGCATCGGGATCGGGCCGAACTCGGAACAGTCTCTCACTCCCTCCCAGGGCTCAGCGGGCTGAGGGGGACGCCAGCGGTTCTTACCGGCTGTGGATGCCGCGAAGGGAATGCCCTTATAGACGGTTATCCTCGCGTCGGTCCCGACTACGCCCTTGACGAGACCGGTCTCGGTTTTTGTCGTGCGTAACATAGGTCTTCCTCCTTATAAGTGTATTATTTTCCAAATAAATCATAACTTCCGGAAGCGCCGGAATCAATGACGAAGAGAGTGCAGAGAGGGTTCTCATCTGACGGAGAGGTCAAAGAGCCATCACATATACCTGGCAGGGGTTATTCTCATCCCACAGATCCGGGAACACCTGAAATTCTTTAAAACCCATGGCCAGATAGAATCGGTTTGTGTCATCGTAACAAGGATAACATCCCATCCGTACGGTCTTCACCTGAAGGAACGAGTAGCCATGATCCCTCGCAGCGTCTCTTGCCGCCTCAAAGAGAAGCCTTCCGGCTCCGTTTCTGTGATGATCAGGGAGAACGCCCATGACATAGATCTCCGCAGTATCTCTTCCGGTCTCCCTGAGACAGATGAAGCCCACGGGCTCGCAGCCGTCATACGCCGAAAAGAAGGGGCATGAAGCGCTTCCCTCAATGTAATCCTCTCTGGCTTCGGTTATGCCGAACCATTCAGTGAGCGATTCCAGGATCGCTCTGGCTGTCTTTCTTTTTTCGGAGGGATCCGTGACGGTCCTGATATCCATATTTTTGTCGTCTCCATGTGTTCCGGATAATGATATTGTACCGCATCAGAGGCTCGCGCACACAGAAAAAAGCCGGTCAGGTCCTGAGACCTGACCGGCACATTAAGGATTGATCAGATTCCTTGTATCCCGTTACCTGGGGTTCTTGATCTGGGCCTGCGCGGCAGCGAGGCGGGCGATCGGTACACGGAAGGGTGAGCAGGAGACATAGGTGAGTCCGATATTGTGGCAGAACTCGATGGATGTCGGGTCGCCGCCATGCTCGCCGCAGATACCGAGCTTGATGTCGGGACGGGTCTGCTTGCCGAGCTCAACAGCGGTCTTCATCAGACGGCCGACGCCGACCTGGTCGAGGTGAGCGAACGGATCGAGTTCATAGATGTTCTTGCCGTAGTAGTCGTTGAGGAACTTGCCTGCGTCATCGCGGGAGAAACCGAAGGTGTACTGGGTGAGGTCGTTGGTTCCGAAGGAGAAGAACTCTGCTTCCTTAGCGATCTCATCAGCGGTGAGAGCTGCACGCGGGATCTCTATCATGGAGCCGACCTTGTAATGGAGGGGCTTGCCATTCTTTTCAATGATCGCGTCAGCAGTGTCACAGACGACCTTCTTGACATACTGGAGCTCCTTGATCTCACCGACCAGAGGGATCATGATCTCGGGAACGACTTCCATTCCGGTGCGTTCCATGACTGCATAAGCAGCCTGGATGACAGCGGTGGTCTGCATCTCTGCGAGTTCAGGATAGGAAACGGAGAGGCGGCAGCCTCTGTGGCCCATCATCGGGTTGAACTCGTGCAGGTTGTTGATGGTCTGATAGACCTCTTCAACGGACAGATTCATCGTCTTGGCGAGGTTCTCGATATCATCGGCATTGGTGGGCACGAACTCATGGAGAGGCGGATCCAGGAAGCGGATGGTAACAGGTCTGCCCTGCATTACTTCGTAGAGCTGCTCGAAGTCGCCCTGCTGCATCGGGAGCAGCTTGGCGAGAGCGACCTTGCGCTGCTCTGTGGTCTTGGAAACGATGAACTCACGGATCGCTGCGATACGGTCGGTCTCAAAGAACATGTGCTCTGTGCGGCAGAGACCGATGCCTTCTGCGCCGTACTCGAATGCCTGTTTGGCATCGGCGGGAGTATCGGCATTGGTGCGTACACCAAGCGTGCGGACTTCGTCAGCCCAGCCCATGAAACGGCCGAAATTACCGGACAGTGAAGCAGGAACAGTGGGGATTGCTTCGAGGTAGATGTTGCCGGTGCTGCCGTCAAGAGAGATGTAATCTCCGCGGTTGACGCGATGGCCGAACACTTCAAAGTATCCGTCTTCGTCATGCATATTGATGTCACCGCATCCGGATACGCAGCAGGTACCCATTCCGCGAGCAACAACTGCAGCGTGGGATGTCATGCCGCCGCGAACGGTAAGGATTCCCTGGGAGACATGCATGCCTTCGATATCTTCCGGAGAGGTCTCGAGACGGACGAGGATGACCTTGCTGCCCTTGGCTGCTTCTTCGATTGCCTCTTCCGCGGAGAAGACGACCTGTCCGCAGGCGGCACCGGGGGAAGCAGGAAGAGCGGAAGCAACGACGGTCGCCTTCTTGAGGGCGTCGGCGTCGAACTGGGGATGCAGGAGAGCATCGAGCTGTTTGGGATCGACCATCAGCAGAGCCTCTTCCTTGCTGATCATTCCTTCATCAACGAGGTCGCATGCTACGCGAAGAGCTGCGGCAGCGGTGCGCTTGCCGTTACGGGTCTGCAGCATGTAGAGCTTGCCGTTCTCTATGGTGAACTCCATATCCTGCATATCACGATAATGCTTCTCAAGGGTAGTGGCGATCTCAGAGAACTGCTTGTAAACGTCGGGGTTGGTCTGCTGAAGCTCGTCGATGCTGGAAGGTGTTCTGACGCCGGCGACGACGTCTTCGCCCTGGGCATTCATGAGGAATTCTCCGAACAGACCCTTTTCGCCGGTGGCGGGGTTGCGTGTGAAAGCAACGCCTGTACCGGAGTTGTTATTGAGGTTTCCGAATACCATCGGCATAACGCTGACGGCAGTTCCCCAACTGGAGGGGATCTCATTCATCTTGCGATAGAATATGGCTCTTTCATTATTCCAGGAACGGAAGACCGCCTTAACGGCTCCCATGAGCTGGACATTGGGATCCTGGGGGAACTCCTCGCCGATGTTCTCTTTGTAGAACTCACGGAAGAGCTTAAGCATCTCTTTGAGATCTTCGGTATCGAGTTCGATGTCCTGCTTGACACCTTTTTTCTCTTTGATCTCATCGATGATGGTCTCGAAACGCTTCTTGCTCAGGCCCATGACAACGTCAGAATACATCTGGACGAAGCGGCGATAGGAGTCATAAACGAAACGCTCGAACTTGGGATCGGAGTTTCCTGCGATAAGACCGGCAGCGACCTCGTCATTGATTCCGAGGTTGAGGATGGTGTCCATCATGCCGGACATGGATGCGCGGGCTCCTGAGCGGACGGAAACGAGAAGGGGCTTGGCGGGGTCACCGAGCTTCTTGTCGTTGATCTCTTCGATCTTATGCAGATACTCAAAGATCTCTGCCTCGATCTCGGGGGCGACGGTCTCGTTGTCGTCATAATAACGTGTGCAGGCTTCAGTCGAAATGATGAAGCCCTGGGGAACAGGTAAGCCGATGTTGGTCATCTCGGCCAGGTTTGCTCCCTTGCCTCCGAGCAGCTCTCTCATGGAGCCGTTGCCTTCGGAGAAGAGGTACACATACTTGTAAGCCATAGAATCCTCCAGTAATAAAATAATATTCCTATTATAATAATGCTTTTTTAGCAAACGTAATTATAGCAGAATACATGATGCAAGACAATAATCTTGAATGATGTTAAGCATAGAAAACAGAGTACACTGGAGTATATCGCGGAAATATGTCTAAAATCGCCTGTTTCCGTCTGCTATTAAAGAAATGATGTTAAACCGGTGTGACAGAAGCCCTCAAAGATGGATTCTTCCGGTTGAAATTGAGTGGATCAATTGAGATAATATTGGTGTAAGAAAACCGAATAGATAAAGAGATTTCACAGCAAGCAAAGAGTAATTTGACAGGAGATCGTGTTTCAGAATGAACGTACATGGAAGGGAAATAAGACTTTTTGCAGGAAACTCAAATCCGGGGCTGGCACAGGAGATCTCAGATGCACTGGGCATCCCTCTCGGCAAATGCGATGTCGGGAAATTCACAGATGGAGAGACCTCGGTCTCTGTATATGAGACAGTAAGGGGCTCTGACGTATTCGTCATTCAGTCGACTTCGGAGCCGACCAATGACAACCTGATGGAACTGTTGTTTATGATCGACGCTTTCAAAAGAGCGTCTGCCGGAAGAATAACGGCGGTCGTGCCGTATTTTGGCTATGCCAGACAGGACAGGAAAGCAAAAGGAAGAGATCCTATCACATCAAAACTCGTGGCGGACATGATCACAGTTGCCGGTGCGGACAGGATCCTTACGATGGATCTTCACGCGCCTCAGATCCAGGGGTTCTTCAACATCCCCCTTGATCACCTCGTCGGAAGCGCTATCCTTGCTCCGTATCTTCTCGGAATATTCGGAGAAGACAACCCTGACCTCGTTGTGATGTCGCCAGATGTAGGATCTATCAACAGGGCAAGAAAATTCGCGGAATATTTCAATGCTCCGATTGCCATCGTAGACAAGAGAAGACCCAAAGCTAATGTCAGCGAGGTCATGAACATCATCGGTGACGTCCGGGACAAAGACATCATCATCTTTGATGATATGGTGGATACGGCAGGGACGTTGTACCACGCCGCATTCGCGATCAAGGAAGCTGGGGCAAGGAGCATCACTGCGACAGCGACGCATGCAGTTCTGTCCGGTCCGGCGGTCGAGCGCATACAGGAGTCGCCCATCGACAATCTTGTCGTGCTCAACACCATAGCCGTTCCGGAACACAAACGCATCGATAAGATCAAAGTGCTGCCTGCGGGAAGACTGTTTGCCGAAGCCATCGAGCACATTTACGCTGATAAACCGATGTCCCCGCTAGTGGACAACATGGTCGATAAAATCTGAACTGCATAAACAACACGAATGTGCCCTCCGGTAAGGAGGGCACATTCGTGTTATAAGGTCACTTCTTTATTTTCTTCATCAGGTCGATGAGAGCGAATCTCATGTTTCTGTAGAAAGGACGTATCTTCTCATAAACAAAATACCAGAATGGCTTGGTCACCAGATCGAATTCACCGATAAACTCGATCAGCCGTCCTCCCCACTGCATCTTGAACTCATGAACAGTTCGGAATCGTTCGTCCATCTCCGTGCCGTACATGTCAAGGAACACGCAGCCGGCTTCTTTCTGCGCCATCAGTTTTTCATAATAAGTGCGGTTGTTGCAGAATGTCTCGTTAAGTTTGCCGAGGCTTCCCGCATGAACGGCCCAGGCTTTGTCTCCGTACCGGACCACGAGATGACCGCTTACCGGGATCTCACCGTTGTACTGTGATGCATAGTCCTTGAACAGACTGATTTCGCGGAGCAGTCTTGCCTCTGTCTCTGCGGACTCTCTTAGAGGGCCTTCCTTTTTTAGTTTCTGTCTTTTCTCCAGAACTGAGGCGAGCTCTTCTTCCAGCATTCGGACTGTTGCAGAAGGGTCAACATATCCCATATACAGATGAGTCATTCCGTCTTTCGCGAGGATGTCATAGAAGTTCTTGTAATAATGCTCCTGAAACATCACGAAATTGTCTCTGTCAGCCGTGTGGGAAAGCAGATCGAAAAGAACAGGGATATCGTCAGATGTACCCTCACAGACTCTTACGGCGTAGTGATGTGACTTTCTGACGTTCTTCATTATGTTTCCGGTGAATGATCTTTCTATCTCGGGTTTGTCCCGCGTAAGGTCGATCCGGAAAGTGAATCTGGGAGACCTTCCGAACCCCAGAGTCCATCCCTTGTGTACGTACCCGAGAGAAAGAAGATATTCAACGATGTCTGAGTTGTCAAAACCGTCGGGAACAACAGATCCGTCCAGAGCAAGTTCTCTTCTCTCCACATCGGGGTCTATTGCAATGAACATGGCACCGAGAGAACGGGCGAAACGACGAAGGTTCTCTGTCATAGCTTTTACCAGTGCCTTATCAGAGTAGTCGCAGACGAATCCTCTCGGGCAGTAAAGGTAGGGAGGGAGGAACCTCGCAGGGTGTCGTTCGAGCAAAAGGGCAGCGCCGACGATCTCTCCGTCGTCATTCAACAGAGCGGTCCTGTGAACCTTTACACCGTGCTCTACGGCATTGAACTCACCCCATGCTGAGCTTTGCATGAAGTGACTTTTAGTCTTATGGTTCCGTACGAAATCATCGAAAGTTGAGTAGTCTACGTTTTGTATAAATGTCATTTATAAGCTCCGGAAGATCAGAAAAGTTTTAAACACATACAAGCTGGCAATACAACTCTGAGAATGCCTTCTGCACAAGAGACAAAGTGATGATTCTTGAGAAATAATTCTATGAAAAGTGTGCAGTTATACTCAGAATGAGAATCGATTTGAAGGCTTTTTGTTCGATGTGAAATACAAGTGTTTTTCACACATGAAAGCGTTTTTAACAATTTCGACAGAGTTTTCAACATCAATGAAAACTGTTCGTATAAAAACGCCGAAAACAGTCAGGAATAGTATCTCCGTCTTATGATAGACCAAGTCTGAATGAATTTCATCATGTCTCGGGAGTCCTCAGGATCAAAGGCAAAATCCCTGTCTTCCTTCGTGTTTCCCGGGATATCAAATGCACAGAGATCTGCACTGTGTGTGAGGTTAAAGGTCAAATTGGGAGAGACGTCATAAGAGAACGGCTCACCGTCCCGTATAACGTCCAGATGCAGCCCTTCTTTATCCAGCACGGCAGTTCCTTCACCATGACAGACGTAACCGTGCTCGGAGAAATCGTCAACAGACGATTCCAGGAATCTGCCCTTAAGAGAGAGCGGAAGAAGAGTACCCTCATCGAGGCGCTTCTCGAGTTCATCGTTCTGCCAGTTGAACCATTCAGGAGGGGTGTCCATATCGGCATGGCTTCCATCCGAGTTAAGCAAAAATCCGTAATCATCGGTTGAGACTCTATACCCGCAGGCAGAACAAAACAGATCTCGCCCTGATGACTGCATGGTGTGCTCTTTCCCGCATTTCGGACAGAGCCAGAGAACGTTTTCCAGTCCCTCCAAGGTTCTGGGTTTGCTGCTCCTGTGCATGACAGAACGCTGCCACTCGTATTCATTATATGAGACAGCTTGGGTGATCTTTTCCGCGATCTCAGAGTCAGACATCCGTTCCACGTCTTCGCTTGTGAGGAGAACGGATCCTCTCACCTCTGACCGAGTGGGAAAGACTCCGCCGCATGACCATTTCGGTGAGTAGAGACTGTGTCCTCGTATCTGTGCATTTACTACAGGAACTCCCAGAGTCTTTATGAGTTTTCCGATAGAGGGATCGATCTCCGTGTTTTCTCCAATCGTACTGATCTGGCCCTCGGGGAAGATGGCGATGCTTCTGCCGGAACGGACGACCCGGAGCATCTTTCTTACGGAAGAAAGATCAGGGAAGAATTGTCTTTTTGGGATACATCCTCCAAGCTTGAGGCCGATACGGAAAACCTTGTCTCTGAAAAAGTGGGTCGAGACCACGAATGTCGGAGGATCTTTCCGGAACAGATAGACTACTGCTCCGAAGTCGAAGAACGACTGGTGATTTACCACGATGACGTATGGCGGTTTAATGCCCTTGATACCGGAACGGTCGGCATGGAGGCGCCGGAACACTCTCATATACAGCCCGAAAAGAAACATAGCGGGCTTGTAAAAGACCGAAGGCTTCAAGGCCTTATCCGTTTTCGCCTTTTTTTGTTTTCTTTCCTGCATAATAAGCCCCCGAAAGAAGCAGCGCAAAGCGCCATGACAGACACTTTGCGCTTATAATCTTATTGCGTATCAGCGATACCAATCATTTCGTTCCGAAAATTCTATCACCGGCGTCACCGAGACCGGGAACGATGTAAGCGTTCTCATTAAGACACTCATCAAGAGCGGCACAGTAAACGGGAACGTCAGGATGCTCCTTGGCAATGCGTTCCACTGCAGGAGGAGCAGCTACCATGCAGACCATGCGGAGATCCTTGCATCCGCGGGCTTTAAGAAGGTCAAGAGCCGCACATGCGCTTCCGCCGGTAGCAAACATCGGATCCAAAACGAAGACGATGCTCTCAGCAACATCATCAGGCATCTTGCAGTAGTATTCTACAGGCTCATGTGTCTGAGGGTCGCGATACACACCGATATGTCCGACACGGGCAGTAGGAAGAAGCCTTTGTACGCCTTCTACCATGCCGAGACCGGCTCTGAGGATGGGAACCAGGGTTATTGGAGTATCAGCAAGAACCTTGAAAGTAGCCTTAGTAATAGGTGTCTCGATCTCTTTTTCAACAAGAGGGAGATCCTTGGTGACCTCATATACCATCAGTTCAGCCAGTTCGTTGGTCAGCGTGCGGAAATCCTTAGTGTTAGTGTTTTTGTCACGCATAAGAGCGAGCTTATGCTGAATAAGCGGATGTTCAAAAATAAAAGTGTTTCCGACCTGCATATCTTTGCCTCCTCAAAATCATCTAACTTCTCGTTGATTTTAACACAGCAGAAGAACTATAACAACGAGCAATTTGCCAGACAAATCATGATCGGCCGAGCCGAGGATCATATTTGCGTTCGTAATAAGAAGCTTCTGATCTTCGCGATTTGTTTCGAAAGAAAAGCGCAGGCCTTCTCTCTAGACTTGCCTGCAAAAGCAGAGAAATTCTTGCCTTATTTGTAAAGCCTCAAGAAGTGTGTTATCCTTCTTTGCGTGGATGACTCGAATTTGAATCATTATCTTCAATGGTTTGCTTCCTTCGACACATTATGCTGTATGCGCCCGTAGCTCAGTTGGATAGAGCGTCTGCCTCCGGAGGAAACTAGTAGGCCTTCCGAGAAAAAAGCCCGAGGTGGTATGCTCAGAGTTCAAGTAGTCATGAGCGCGTCATAAAAACTGAATATGTCCATGTAGCTCAGCTGGATAGAGTACGTGCCTCCGGAGCACGGGGTCGCAGGTTCGAATCCTGTCATGGACGCCAGTAACCCTTGTAAAATAAGGCTTTTCGCCGTTTTACAAGGGTTCTGTTTTTATATGCGGTATGATTCATTTTGAACGATTTCAAGCCATTGACCTTTTGCCATAAAAGCAAGAGGTCTTTCTTTTTCTGCTAATCACGATGGCACGAATTCGATGAAAAACATGCCAATTTCCAACGTTGATTTGCAATCACCTTCTGCCGAAGGGGTCAAAAGCAGAAGGTGGTACCTTCTACTTCGGGTTAGCAGTGATGGCAATTACAGCTCTCAGAAATAAAGTTTTTGCATAGATTTGAGTTTAACAAAATCGCATAATTGCTTTCTTTGTTTGTCCGTTCTATATAGGATTTGACAGTGAATATCTGGAGGATTGATTGAATGAGAAAACAGAAGTACGACATATATCTATCGACCGAAGAAAAAAGACTGCTTTTGAATGCCCTGATTGACGAAAGGAATCTTCTAATAGCAGCTGGAAGATACACCGATGCCATAGATGATCTGATTGTCAAAATCACAAAGGCACGCCCAAAACGCCATTTAATGTCAGCATAACGCGACAGAAAGCAAATTTTCTTAATTTTTTCAAAATAGGGGGGCATTTTTTGGCCTCTCCCATTGCATATATAGTAGAGGGATCTTTTTGGGAACCTCTGCTGTACATTGACAATTGAATATGCAAGCACTGAGACATCAGTCCTGGTGGACAGCCACTTGTGAGGTACGCGGTGACCCTTCTGAAACAGGGGAGGCTGAGCGAGAATCCCGTCACAGACCATGAGACAGCTTCTCATGTAGGCGATGACAGCCAGGATGATAATGGTACTCCCGGAAACGGCTCGGAGAGATCCTCGGAGGGGTGAGATTCCCGTGATGCGGATACGCTGTCCGCTACTCAGTGTCTTCCCGGCTGCAGGGGCGAGGAGGCCATAATACTGCAAGATAATTCTTTTAATGAA
>JAFZZV010000085.1 GCA_017828855.1 Oscillospiraceae bacterium
ATCTGATCGGGAAATGATGCCAATGGAGGGATTATTCTAAGGTATAATTATTTAAGAGAGAAACCATCAGAGGGACCGATGCTCGAGTTAAGAGAAATAATAAAAGATTATCCGGCGGGGAGTAATACCGTTCATGCGCTCAAAGGAATAGATCTGTCCTTCCGGAGCAAAGAATTCGTTTCTATTCTGGGGCCGTCCGGCTGCGGGAAAACGACGATGCTGAATATTATCGGCGGACTGGACGGATATACGTCAGGTGACCTTATAATCAACGGAAAGTCTACAAAACAGTTTAGCGACAGAGACTGGGACACTTACAGAAACCATTCCATAGGTTTCGTGTTCCAGAGTTACAACCTGATACCGCATCAAACAGTCCTGAAGAACGTTGAGCTGGCTCTTACCCTTTCTGGCGTCAGAGGCAGGGACAGGAGACAGAGGGCTGCTGACGCTCTTGCGGCGGTAGGGCTGGAGGACCAGCTGAACAAGAGGCCGTCGGAAATGTCCGGAGGACAGATGCAGCGAGTCGCGATAGCAAGGGCACTGGTCAACGATCCGGAGATCATACTTCTCGATGAGCCCACCGGCGCACTGGATACAGAGACGGGGATAATGGTTATGGAGATCCTGAAAAAGGTCTCTGCTGACCGTCTTGTGATAATGGTGACTCACAATCCCGAACTGGCAGAGAGATATTCGACCAGGATCGTAAGGATGCTCGACGGGACGATCGTCAGCGACAGCTTGCCGCTGAGCGATAAGGAACGCGAGAACGAGAAGAGACTGGAGACACTGAAGGCGGAGGAGGATGCAAGGAAGAAGATCCCCAGAATGAATCTCCCCACTGCTTTCGGGCTCTCACTGAACAATCTGTTCACCAAGAGGGGCAGGACGATCCTGACATCTCTCGCGGGAAGCATAGGGATCATAGGTATAGCTCTCATATATGCCGTCTCCCAGGGAACAGAGAACTACATAGATGTCGTGCAGGAGGACACGCTTTCATCGTATCCGCTTACGATAACGGCAGAGACAGCTGATATGGCGTCGATGATGACGGCTTTTGCCGCGATGAACAGCGCGGGTAAGGAAGACTCGGGATCCGGACTTATCGAGGAAGTCAAGGTGACGGAAAGTATCTTCGAGGGGATAGGCACTAACGACCTGCGCTCTTTCAAAGCATACCTGGAAGATAAGTACGAAGAAGTCAAAGATGATATCAATACCGTGAGATATACGTATTCCGTTACACCGCGGGTCTACACGCTCGACCTTAACGGAAACCTGCTCAAGGTCAATCCCAGTGATGTCATGGGCAGTATGACAGGGGGAATGTCGTTCGGCTCTCTGATGAGCAGCGGGCTTTTCAATGAGATGATTGATGACCCCGAACTGATCAGCAGCCAGTATGAGACTGTTGCGGGAAGGCTCCCGGAGAATTATAACGAACTGCTGATAGTGCTTACTGACAAGTCTCACATCACTGATTTCCTTGAATACACAGTGGGACTGAAGGACCCGGAAGAGCTGAACAGAATGTTCAAGAGCGTGATGTCCGGAGATCCTTCCGGACTGGGCATCGAAACGGAAAACGCGAGATATACTGCAGAGGAACTGATGGAACTCGATCTCAGGCTCATAAATGTCTCTGATCTGTACGTGTATAATCCCGAATTCGGTGTGTGGGAGGATATGACAGGTGACAAGGCGTTTATGAGACGGCAGTTTGAGGCCGCAGAGAGGCTCAAGGTAGTCGGGATAGTCGCCCCTGCCCCGGGATCTTCATCTAGTGCTCTCAGCCCCGGGATCGGTTATCTTCCTTCACTTACTCTGCACATCATGGAGAAAGCGGCATCTTCCGTGATGGTCAGGAACCAGTTGCTGAACAGGGAGACAGATGTCATTTCGGGAAAGACGTTCGATGACCTGAACAGGGAAAACAGCACCGCCCTCGATCTCGACAATATGATCTCGGTCGACCCTGACATGATAGCGTCGTCATTCGACATGAATATTGATACGGAACTGGTAAATGAGTACATCGAGAGCTATGTGAGAGAGGCAGTCGGGAAAATCAATATCGACAATACGATCGTCGCTGAAACAGAACTTACAAAAATGCTCTCAGATCTTTCAAAAGGACTGAGCGGCTATATCATCAGGACCGGAGAAGAAGTGCTTGCCGAAGACACTGATCCGGCGGAAACAGGGGAAACAGCGGACGGAGGAGAGATCAGGAATGAAAACAGGACTGTACTGCTGAGAAGGCCGGAGATCCCGGATCTCGTCAATGGTTATCTGGAGACGGAGGAAGCGACAGAGAGGGTACAGACACTCGCAGGGAAATATGAAATGAATGCAGAGATGCTGGACACTCCGGTCGGTCCGCTGCTTATGAATGCCCTATATACATATCTCCAGGATTTTCCGGTCAGGCATGCGGATATCTGGAACGAACGAGATGAGCTGGCAGAAGAAGGAGTCGTTCTGGACCTGGAAACGGTGCTGTTTGCTGAATGGTCGGCAGATGAGATAAGATACAGCACTACGTCCAGCGAGCTGGCTTCGGCGGTGATACCCCGTATCGCTCAGCTTATGACGGCATCGCTCGGCTCAGGTGATGTGATGGATGAACTTGAACTGCTCCCGGAGAAGCTTATAGGAGTGATGTCCGGATCCCTGAGTGTGGATGCTGAGAAGATGGCTGCCGCATTCAAGTTTGACCTTTCAGAGGAGGAACTGACCCGTCTGATGTCTGCATATTCGCTCGCGGGGTCAAAAAGGTCCTATGAAGGGAATCTCTCAGATCTCGGATACAGCAGTCCTGCCGATCCGAGTTCCATAATCATATATCTCAAAGACTTCGACGGGAAAGAGAATTTCATAAGGTTCATCTCGGACTACAATGAAGCGGCGGAGGAGAGAGGGGAAGAAGAGAAAGTAATAAGATACACGGATATAACCGGCATCCTCATGTCTTCGGTTAAGACGATACTTGATGCGATAACATATGTCCTGATAGCGTTCGTTTCCATTTCCCTCGTAGTCTCCTCCATCATGATCGGAGTCATAACGCTGATATCGGTCCAGGAAAGGACTAAAGAGATAGGTATACTGCGGGCGATCGGAGCTTCAAAGGGCAATGTGTCCAGCATGTTCAACGCAGAGACGGTGATCATAGGGTTCATGTCCGGTATCATAGGGACAGGGGTGACATACCTTCTGTGTATCCCGATCAACGCGATACTGCACAAGATAACGGGGATAAACAGTCTGTCAGCTGTGCTTCCGGTATCGGTCGCAGGAGTACTGGTGCTTATCAGCACGATGCTTACTTTGTTTGCCGGGATAATTCCTTCAGCAAGTGCCGCAAAGAAGGATCCGGTCGTCGCATTGAGAACAGAATGAGAGGAAAAAAGATGGAAGAAAACAGAACCGTCAGCATGGAAAGGGCAGTAGGTGAAGTCAGGAACATGGCTTTTCAGTTTGCGGATCTTTATTATGCCTTCGTAAAGGTACTCAGGGAGAGATACGGAGAAGAAGAGGCTTTTGACATAGCCCGGAGAGTCCTTTACATGAGAGCATCGGAAAGAGCGCAAAAGATGATAGTAAAGGCGGAGGAGCAGGGAGTCCCGAGAACACCGGAGAACATAAACGCTATGTCTGATGTCTCATATCTCGGGTGGGATCCGTCCTTCGGCATAGAGACATGTCCCTACGGAGCGGCATGGAACAGAAGGATCAAAGAAGATCCGGGATTCAGGAGATTTGCGGCCCTGTACTGCGATGTCACAGATACAACGATCGCAGAAGTGTTTACCGGTGACTGCTCGCACAGGCTTTACAGAAACGTGGTGCTTGGAGACGACAGCTGCGAGAGGACATATTTCCATTCCAATGAGGTAAAAAACGGGATCAATACGTATGATCCGGACAAAAGCTGAAACAGGCCGAAACACTTCACAATAAGCCGTCCTGAATGGGACGGCTTTTGCATAGGAAAGGAAAAGACGGTATAAGTCCAGACTGTATCAATTTTAGTAGAATTCGCGACTGATTATACTAATCGTATAATTATGCAGGTCAATATCAGAACTGTCCTGAGATTACAAGAAGAAAAACAAAGGAAAGATAAATTGTTAGGACCTGGTTGTGATAGAATTGATTAACGAAACGAATAAGGGTCTTTCTATGACCTGTGAACGGAGGATTAAAGATGTCTTGCACTACAGTGCTGGTGGGAAAGAAAGCCAGCAACGACGGTTCCACCATGATCGCCAGAACAGATGACGGGTTCTTCGATGTAAAGAAGATCGTGGTTATCGAGCCGTCCAAACAGCCGAGAAAATACCGCAATGTGCTCTCTCACCTTGAGATCGAGCTTCCTGACGATCCGCTCAGATATACAGCGTCTCCCAGCGTTGATCCTAAGAGGGGCGTTTGGGCTGCAACAGGCATCAATGCTGCAAATGTCGGAATGACTGCGACAGAGACTATCACCTCAAATCCCAGAGTGCTGGCTGCAGATCCTCTCGTTGAGTATCAGAAAGCAAAGAGCAGAAGAGAGAAGGATGTTCCCGGTGGGATAGGGGAAGAAGATATCGTATATATCACTCTTCCGTATATAAGGACTGCCCGCGAGGGAGTGGAAAGGCTTGGAGCCCTTCTGGAGAAGTACGGTACATATGAGACCAACGGGATCGCGTTCAATGATGAGAACGAGGTCTGGTGGCTGGAGACGATAGGCGGACATCACTGGATGGCCAGGAGAGTCCCGGACGATGCGTGTGCGATCATTCCGAATCAGTTCGGGATGGATGAGTTCGATCTCGACGATGCATTCGGAAAGAAGAAGGCAAATCTCTGCTCCGCTGATCTCAGAGAGTTCATCAGGGACAACCATCTGGATCTCAATCAGAACGGCAGATTTAATCCCAGAGACGTTTTCGGGTCAAGGACGGATCAGGACCACATTTACAACACTCCGCGAGCCTGGTTCATGGAGAGGTATCTTGCTCCGTATTCACACAAATGGGACGGAGAGGATGCGGAATTCGGACCGGAAAGCGACAACATACCCTGGATGATCGTTCCTGACAGGAAAGTTGCTGCGGAAGATGTCAAATATCTGCTTTCGTCGCATTACCAGGGCACTCCGTATGACCCGTATTCGGGACAGGATACAGGGAAACGCGGTATCTACCGCTCTATCGGTATCAACAGGACCGGCGTCACTTCTATCTGCCAGATAAGAAGCGATGTTCCGGATGCTGCTAAGGGAGTGGAATGGATCTGCTTCGGATCGACGGCGTTCAGCGCGATGCTGCCCGTCTATACGAACGTTGATTCGATGCCTGCGTACCTCAGCAAGGTCTCGCTCGATGTTTCGACCGAGAACTTCTATTGGGGTAGCAGACTGATAGATGCTTTTGCAGACCACAACTATGCCACCAGCATACAGAATATCGAGCGCTACCACAGTGCAGTGGCGACAAAGGGCCGTCAGATAATTCTGGAATATGATAAGAAACTTGCTGAGGGAGGAGATGCCTCCGTTCTCAAGGAAGCGAACGACAAGCTGAGTGACATGGCAAAACAGCAGACAACAGATATGCTCAACAAGGTCCTTGCAGATGCCAGCATGCATATGAAGAACGGATACAACCGGGCTGACAACTGACGAAATCACGCATCAAACTGTTCGGAGGAACTCTTTAATGGAGATAGCAGTCATTACAGGGGCTTCAGCAGGCATAGGCAGAGAACTGGTATATTCCATCGACCGCAGATACTCATTTGATGAGATATGGGTGATCGCGAGAAGGAAAGACCG
>JAFZZV010000086.1 GCA_017828855.1 Oscillospiraceae bacterium
ATACAAAAATGGGAATCTGCAAATTCAACTACAGGAGCCAGGCATGCGGGCTCTGGCTCGACGTCATCGTCACGATACCCACGTCGCAGTTCAGCTACTACGACATGAACAAGGAACTCCGCGGTAATGACAGGATCACTCCGGGAAGCCCCGTACCGAAGATGTACAAGCCCGGAATGAAGTTCCAGACCATCTACATGATCCACGGCGGCGGAGATGACGACACCCTTCCATACCGCTACATGAGCATAGAGAGGTATGCCGACGCCAACAACGTCATGCTGGTCACCCCCAACATCCCGAACAGCTTCGGCGTAAACACCAACTACGGTGTAGACTACCAGACCTTCCTCTCCGAGGAACTTCCGATAGTCATCCAGTCCCTCTTCCCCTCAGCCCCGGGACGCGAGAACAACTTCATTGCGGGCTTCGCCATGGGCGGAAATGTGGCGCTCGGCACCGCTCTGATGCATCCGGAGCTGTACGCGGCGGCAGTTGACGTGTCCGGCGGGATCGGGCTGACGGTCAACACCGAGCAGTTCGCCAAGGAGCTCAGCGGAAATTTCACAGGAAGGTTCCCTCTGGTAGGCGCCACTTTCGGATCCGGAGAAGACCTCCCCGGAAGCAAACACGACATGAGGAAGTTCGCGCTTGAAAACATAGAAAAGGGCGTAGAGCTTCCCAAATTCTATCTCGTCTGCGGAAGCGAGGAAGGCAACATCGGCAAGAGAGTCGAGGCCGACGCAGTCACCCTCAAAGAGATGGGCTACGACGTCGATTTCACCTGCTATGAGGGATATAACCACTTCTATCCCCTGTGGGATATGTACTTCGAGAAGATGATGAACGAGATACTGCCCCTCAAGAGGGAAGCTATCTTTCCCTGATCGCTGAAGCCGGATAATACAAGGACCTGTGGCAATACTCCTTCATAAGTTCGAGGGAGCTGCGCACAGGTCCTTTTCATAGGTACAAATCTGTTTCTGTTATTTTTTGAGTGCCGCTTTAATATCTTTTGATATCTCCATTATCCTTTCGACACTTACTTTGACCTCGCTCCTGTCGTAGGAGACCAGTCCGTTGAGCTCGTTCTCAACGTCGCTCAGCTGGGTATATATGCAGCCGCACAGACCTTTCCCCACTGCCGGGATGACCATTCTGCGGTACATATCCGCGATCCTGTCAGTCAGTTCCTCGCTGCTGCGGCACCTGCCGTACCCCCACACCATGCCATTCCATTTTTCGGGTCTCGTGTCATATACGAACCCGCCGCACTCGCTCAGCAGCATAGGCCTCTTCAGCGGATGCAGCGTTACTGTTCTGAAGTACACATGCTCGCTGTCGAAATCACTGAGGCTCTGGGCGAACCATCCCGAAGTCGTATCGATGAGCCTTTCCGGTTCCTCTGCCTTCAGTATTTCGTACGCGCTGTCCGAATTGAACTGTCCCCAGCCCTCGTTGAATACCGTGAATGCAACGATACAGGGATGTCCATGGAGCCGGCGGGCGGTCTCTTTCATGTGGCTCAGGAAGAACTCCTCTCTTTTTCCTGTTCCTTCTCTTCTGTCCCGGATCTTTTTTATCCCTATCGTGGGAAGGACTGTGTCCCTTAGGAAGGAATAATCGCCGCTGTTTACCATATCCTGTATGACCAGCATGCCCAGCCGGTCACATTCGTAATAGAATCTCTCAGGTTCTATCTTGATGTGCTTCCGCAGGGTATTGAAGCCCATCTCTTTAAGAAGAAGTATGTCCCGCTCATAAGCGCCGCTTTCTCCGGGGAGGAATATCCCCTCCGGAAAGTATCCCTGATCCAGCACACCATGCAGAAATACGGGGTTCCCGTTCAGGCAGAGTCCGGGAACACCGTCTCGGTCCACCGGTGTTATCTCTCTTAATGCCAGGTAGGAGAATACCTCGTCTCCTCCCGGAGTTGTGACTCTGACATCATAGAGGAACGGGTCATCAGGAGACCACAGCCGCCTTCTGTCTTCCGGGATCATGGCGCTTCCCTCTGCCAGGTCTGACGAGATGACCTCTTCATTTCCTTCAGAGACCGTGAGATGTATCCCTTTCCCCGCTGAAGAGCTTATGCGCCAGGATACCTTTTCAGTATCCGTATCTATCCAGAGCTCTGTGACATGATCCTCAGGGACCGTCTCCATCCAGACTGTCTGCCAGATACCGCTGACGGCTGTATACCACATACCCGCGGGTCTCGCTGTCTGCTTGCCGTAGGGATAGTCGTGAGAAAGCGTGTCCTCTGCCTCAACGCGCAGCACGTTCGTTCCGGATACTATCAGATCAGTGATATCGAAGGAGAACGGAAGATATCCTCCCTCATGTGACCCCGCGTATTCGCCATTGACATACACTGAGGCTTTCTGATCCACCGCGCCGAAATTGACATATGTCCTGCTTCCGTCGGCCGGCAGTTCAAGATCCACCTGCCTCTCGTATGTGAGATGTTCAGGCACCTCTCCTTTCCATCCGGAAAGAGGTGCCTGCGGAGGGTAAGGGACATTTATCTCCCTGCCGTTGAGACGCCATGTTCCGTTGAGATCCGTCCACTGCTTTCTCCTGAGCAGAGGTCTGGGATGATCGCTGTACATCGTATCCTCCAAGAACAGCTGTGACAGTTCAGGTCTCGCTTCTTCCTGTTCTGCTCACATCTCCGTATTTCCATAATAATAGCCCGTATCCCCTGAAAAAGGACGCGGGCTGCTTGTCATGAGATAATTTCTGCCAGTCTCTTGAGCTGTACCACCGTGGATACGGAATTCAATGACCCGTCCATAGCCCCGAGAATGAAAGATTTCACGAATCCGGCGATCACCCAGGGGGTGAGAGATTTCGCGATGCCGGGCGCTTTCTTTCTGTACATCAGTATCATGATGAGCCCGATGAACGGAAAGATGAAAGCGGAGATCTTCATGCTGAGATGCGCTTCTTCCGCGCTGTTCTGATCCTGGTTTCCGGTCAGATTGCTGAAGAAACTCTGGACTGTTCCGTCCGTCCTTCCCGAGGTATTGGAAGCAGAATAACTTCCGGTGTTCGTTCCTGTACCGCTGACAGACGCTCCGACATTACCGAAAGAGCTTCCGAAGAACGCTCCTTCCGCAGCGGAAGGATCCGGTGCGCCGGGGATAAGGCTTCCGCAGTATGGGCATCTGTTCTCTGTTCCCTGGATCGGTGCCCCGCACTTTTCACATTTTGCCATTTATACGACCCTCACATATACATATAGACCAGTACCGGTTCTTCCGGTCACTTTTCAATGATTATACCGCACCTAACGGTGCGCAACAACATTACTGCTGAGGCACTGCTGCTTCACCGGATCACCAGGAATATGATCAGGCAGAATACCACTATGAATACGGAGAACTTCAGCACCTCACCGATATCATCCACAAGAAGACCTATGAACTCTCTGATCAGGGCATTCGGGGAAAAATACCACTTTGTCCTTGCTCCCATGCCGTCCAGGCTCAGGCCCTGAGATGCTGCTATAACCCCGCTCCGGAAAACATGATAATTCGTTGTGGAAAATGCACCCATGGTTCCGGGGCATTCACGTTCGGCTATCTCGTGCGAGAACAGCATGTTCTGTTTTGTGTTCACGCTCCTTGTCTCCGGGAATACCCTGTCTTCCGGTATCCCCTTCGATATGAGATAATCCGCCATCGCCTCCGCCTCCGAGACTGGCTCGTCGTCTCCTTTTCCTCCTGACGGAATGAAGACCGGTTCAGGCCCGCCTGCTGCGGTCTGTTCTTCCGCAAATGAGATCGCTCTGTCCACGCGGCCTCTTATGAGCGGATAGAGCGTACCGTCATCTCTAATGGCGCATCCCAGTATCACTATGTATCCCTTGTCATAGGAAGGTGTGTACCCTCTTATGCGTATGAACGCCAGACATACCCCTATCAGCAGGCAGATCAGGTATGCGTAGATGCCGTAATAAGTGTTCATCATGAACATGCAGACAGCGTACGGAACTGCCAGTCTGGTGAGCTCCAGCAGTACTACTCCGCCAGCCATTCCTGCAACGATCATGAAAGACAGGATGATCCCGAGAAGGTTCACGAATCTGAACCCTTCCTTTCTTATCAGCTGGATATTGCTTATGCTGAGCGCCGCTGAGAAGATGATCAGTCCCGGCGCCATAACCAGAGTGAAATACAGCATCACTGTCTGAGTCCAGGACAGGACCTTGTAGAAATTGAAAGCTGTGGGATCTGCTATCAGAAAGCCCAGGATTATTCCGATTCCTGTACAGATGACCAGGAAAAACACAGTCATACCCAAAAGATATACTGCCGTATACGAGAACCGTTCCGGTCCTTTCAGCCTGCGGTACTCCGTAACGGAAAGAAATGCGCACCAGCCGCAGAACATCAGTCCCATGACCAGGATCATCTGCCAGCAGGGAAAGCTCCTCTGACTGGGGCGGAAGATCACCGGCCCGCTGTTGTCTATGTTTTCTGTGTATATCTCCCTGCCTATCTTCACATAAGCCTCCGTCCTGCCTCTTTCTGCAGGTCCTATATCCACCCGTACGACCCTGCCCCTGACATGGATCCCTCTCAGGTTCAGGATGCCTTCATCCCTGAAAGAGACATCAACATCTCCTTCAGTTATGCCAGGTTCAGCAGTCCAGTAATACATGGCAACGTAGTTTCCGTGCAATGTAAAGAACAGTATGCCCAGCAAAAGGATCACAGCCGTTCCTGCAATGATCTTCTTCCCCGCCCTGGCCCTGATCTCATTTCTTAACTGTCTCTCACTGTGCGGTCTGTCGTCTGCGAAGACAGTCCTTATAGCTTCCAGTATCCTTCTCAAAGCATCCTCCTTCAGCTCAGCCTCAAAAAAAGCTGCTGCCGGTTCATGCCCGAATCTCAAGTTCGGATCCGGTCGATCTTTTCGTGACGATGATCTGCTTGTCTATCCGTTCTCTGAACTCCGGAACATGTGTGATCACGCCTATCAGCCTCTTTCCATCCGCAAGCCGGTTAAGCATGCCCATAGCCTGGCGCAGCGCTCCCTCGCTCAACGTTCCGAATCCTTCATCTATGAACATTGAGTCAAGCCTTATCCCGCCGTTCTCGGACTGCACCACATCGGAAAGCCCGAGCGCCAGGGACAGCGATGCCATAAAGGATTCACCACCGGACAGAGTGGAGACATCCCTCCACTGTCCCGTCTCCCTGTCAAGAACGTCCAGATCCAGCCCGCCCTGGCTTTTGAGGCTCATTGCTTCCTGCTTGCATCTGAGCGTGAACATCCCTTCCGTCAGATCGCTGAGTCTCTTGTTGGCCTCTGCGACCACTCTCTTGAAATAGTACTGCTGAACATATGCCTCAAAAGAGATCCTGCCTCTCGCCGATCTCTTCAGCCCTGCCACAGACTGGTAAAGATCATTGACGACTGCCCACTCTTCCCTGCAGACTGCATACTCGGAAAAGCTCTGCTTAAGGGAAGCGAGCGCTGAGGCATTCCTGTCCTTCCTGCTCTCTGCGGCAGACAGTCTTGAGCGGATCTCTGTCCGTTTCTCCATTGCTTCGGCAAGCCTCGCATCCAGCTCCGCCGTATCCAGACGCTCCATACCGTTAAGCCTGCTTCTGAGTTCTTCCAGCCTTGCGCCGACAACTGTCTTCTGTCTATCGTACTCCTCTATCTCGCTCCTGATCTCATCCGTCTCTTCAGCTCCCATACGGAATGAGAGATACTCCTCCTCACTGACGAATCCGGCCTCCGAGATCGCTGACAGGTATGCCTGCTGCGCTTCCGAGAACGCACCCTCAAGTTCGGATCTCATCCTGACCCTGCTTTCATGGAGCGCTGCA
>JAFZZV010000007.1 GCA_017828855.1 Oscillospiraceae bacterium
CGTGTCCTTCATGTCCTGAGCCATACATGCTGTCTTCCCTCCCGGGGCAGAACACATATCCAGAACTCTGCTGCCCGGAGCGGCATTCACTGCTCCTGCGGCGTACTGAGCTGTCAGGCTCTGGATCCTTACGGCTCCCGCATCGATCAGTGACGATTTTCCGCTGAAGCCCGACAGGATGCGTATGCATCCCGGTATCTCCGTCGGTTCGGTAACAATGCCTTCCTCCAGCAGGCTCCTCATAGCAGAATCTTCATCAGTCACGAGAGAATTGACTCTGAGGAACAGATCCCCGGAAGAGAAGAACGACTGCAGGATGCTCTCGGTCTCATCCCCATACTGATCCAGTATGAGTTCCGCAAGTTCCGGACAGACGCTGTACTTCAGTGACAGCATCTCCGTGCGTTCTGTGGCTGACTCCGCCAGTGTCAGCGGATCCATCGATGAGCACTTCCTCAATACAGCGTTCACCAGGCCGGCAGCAGATGATTTCCTGAATGCCCTGCACAGCTCGACGCTCTCATTGACGGCAGCTCTTGCGGGGACAGAGTCCATCCAAAACAGCTGGTATGCCCCTGCCCTGAGGATCCCGAGGACCTCCTCGTCCAGTCTGGACAGAGGTCTGTCGAGACACGACGACAGAATGGCATCTATGGTCAGCTGCCGTGACAGGGTCCCGTATACAAGCGCTGTACAAAAAGCCCTGTCCCTTGCATCCAGAGCTCCGGAAGAGAGCTCCTGCATGAGGACAAGGTTGGAATATCCTCCCCGCTCACAGCGGATGAGGCATTCGACAGCTTTTTTTCTGGCGTCCGACATCAGTTCTGTATCATGTTTCCTACATTAAATCTCCTGCCTCTTGCCCACTCGGTCCCGGTCATCCTGCGGCTGCCCTGCGGGATCACGTCTCCGACGATCACACTTCCCTCCAATGCTGCGACCGTGAGCGGAGAAAGAGAAACGATCTCTCCTGGCTGTCCTTCCAGGTCACTGAGCGAAGCCGTGCATACCTTTATACGCTTGTCTTCATACGAAAAACTCGCAACCGGCCACATCGACAGCCCTCTGACGAGATTCACTATGTCGGAAGCCTTTCTCCCGAAATCAAATTCACCCTCTGATTTTTCCACAGGAGGTGCGAGAGTAGCATCACTGTCGTTCTGAGGCGTTCTTGCGAAGTTCCCGTTCTCTATGTCCTTAAGGACTCTGCACAGGAATGGGCCGCCTTCTTCTCCCATTCTGTTGAACAGGGCTTCGGCATCCATATCTCCAACAGGGATCTCGATACTGTCTATTATGTCCCCCGTATCCATACCTGCATCCATCATCATAGCCGTGAGCCCCGTTACCTCTTCTCCGGCGATGATCGCCCTCTGAATTGGAGCGGCGCCTCGGTAGCGTGGCAGAAGCGAGCCGTGCAGGTTAATGCATCCCATCCTCGGGATATCCAGCACTTCCTGAGGGAGGATCTTTCCGTAAGCGACGACCGCAATGGCATCAGGCTTCAATTCCCTTATCGTCCCGGCAGCCTTGCCGTTTTTGAACCCCTTCGGCTGGAACACGGGAATTCCCATCTCCTCCGCCAGTATCTTGACCGGAGGAGGCGTCAGGATCTGCTTCCTTCCGACCGGCCTGTCCGGCTGGCAGAACGCTGCGCACACCTCGTATTCTCTGCATAGGGATGCAAGAACATCGGCAGCCAGCTGAGGCGTCCCCATGAAAACTACGCGCATCACTCCTCTTCCTTCTCCTCACTGAGCATCTCGTCCAGCTCTTCTTCCGTATACAGCTGATCCGTGAGGTCAACGAACAGGGTGCCGTCAAGATGATCCACCTCATGGCATGCAGCGCGGGCTGCCATCTCTTCCAGGTTGTACGTGATGCTGTTTCCGTCCCTGTCCTGAGCCTTGACAATGACCTTCCTCGGCCGCTCCAGATAACCTCTTTCAGCCGGTACCGAGAGACATCCCTCATACGCGCCGACAGTCTCCTGGGATCTTGCGACTATCTCAGGATTGACAAGTTCCAGATATTCACCGTCATTGTTGACCACAATGACCACACGGCGCAGGATACCTATCTGCGGCGCGGCAAGTCCAAGGCCGTTTGCCTCGACCAGCGTCTCCTTCATGTCATCAATAAGTGTATGGAGCCTGTCGTTAAAATCCGTGACCGCTCTGCTCTTCTTTCTGAGCTGCGGATCTCCGATCGTAAGAATGTTTCTCAAAGCCATCTTTCTATACTCCTCTGCTAAATATCTGATTCATTGGTGATGTCTACGTATATGCGTGTCCTGTCTCCGGGATACTGTTCTTTGTATTCTGTCAGGCATCTGGACAGACACTCCCTGAACGCTCTGTCACCTCTGCTTTTGATCATTATCCTCCACCTGTATACTCCGTTGACCAGAACCACCCTGAGCGGAGACGGGTTCATCACCCTTACCGGCACGGAGGGATTTCCGCTGAACACCTCCGTAAGTTTCTGCTGGAACCGGTATGCCGAAGCTCTCGCGTCGTTTTCCTTCTTTGAGGCGAAAACGACTGAACACATCGAGCAGAAAGGCGGGTACAGGTGCGCTTTTCTGAGGATTATCTCGTTTTCATAGAATCTCGTGTATTCCTGTTCTGCGGCGAGCTGAATGATATTGTTTTCCGGATCCACGGTCTGTATGACGGCTTCACCCGCGTCAGCTCCCCTTCCGCTCCTCCCGACGACCTGAGTGAGCATGTCAAAGGTGCGTTCGTACGCCCTGTAGCTCGGCATGAGCAGCATGGAATCTACGCTCAGGACACCTGCCAGCGTCACATTGGGGAAATCCAGGCCTTTGGCGATCATCTGTGTGCCGATCATGATATCATATCTGCCGTTTTCGAAATCATCCAGAGCTTTCTTGAGCGAACCCTTGCGCGAGGTCGAATCCAGATCTATCCTCAACACTCTGGCGTCCGGAAACAGGGAATTGAGTTCCTCCTCCACCCTCTGTGTACCTATGCCGGTGTGTCTGAGTTCCCCGCCGCACTCCGGACACTTCGTGATCTCCCGGACTATCCGGTTGCAGTAGTGGCATCTGTGGGTACCGTCGCTCTTGTGCCAGACCATCGGCATGGAACAGCTGTCACACATCACGATCTTCTTGCATTCCCTGCAGATGGTGACCGTCCTGTATCCTCTCCTGTTCAGGAGAAGGATGCTCTGCTGTCCGAGCTCCAGGCGCAGGCGGATCTTCTCGTAAAGAAGGCTTCCGATACACCCGGCATTTCCTCCGATAAGCTCCTCTCTCATGTCAGAGACCGTCACTTTAGGAAGCGGCATATCGTTGAAGCGCTCTTCCAGTCTGACCAGGTTGTACTGCCCCGAGACAGCTCTGTAATATGACTCGACAGATGGAGTAGCTGACCCGAGCACCAGACCTGCCGAATGGTCTGCCGCCCTTTTGAGCGCGACCGTTACCGCTTTGTACCTGGGCGCCTGGTCGGAATTGTATGTCTCTTCCTGTTCCTCATCTATGATGATCAGTCCTATCTTCGGAAGAGGCGCGAATACTGCAGATCTCGTTCCGACTACTATGTCGAAAGCCCCGTCGCGAATCTTCTGCCACTGTATGGTCCTCTCGGTGTCTGACAGAGCGCTGTGAATGATCCCGACCCTTTCTCCGAACCGGCTCCGCAGTCTTGAGATCATCTGTGTTGCCAGAGCGATCTCCGGTACGAGCAGTATGGCACCTTTTCCTTCAGCAACGGCATCTTCTATAAGCTTAAGATAAACTACTGTCTTGCCGCTGGATGTGACCCCGTAAAAAAGAGTCGTCAGCGGAGAACCGCTATCTGCCAGATGGTCCTTTATCTCGCAGTACGCTTCTGACTGACTCCGGCTCAGCACCGGAAGCTCGTAATCCGGATCTGCAGCCTCAGGATCGTGATCGTCGCTCCTCAGGCTTTTGGACCGTATGAGGACTCCGAGCCGCTCCATCCTGTTCACGGTCTCTCTTGATGCGGAAGTGCCCTCTCTGATCTCGGCAAAGGTCATCGGCGATCCGATAAATGCGCAGATCTCCCTCTGCCTTGCTGTCAGGCTGCTCGGATCGGCTTCCGGTGAAACGGAATACACCGTTTCATAATGCGCGCTGCTCTTCTGCACTATATGCTGAAAATCCCCGTCGGGGATCAGACGTATATTCTTCGGAAGAACGGTCTTGACCGCATCATAGTATGTGCAGAATGTGGTCTCCTTGAGGAACCTGATAAGATCCACCATCTCTCCCGTTATCTCAGGCTCACCTTCCTCAGCGTCTATGACTTCCTTAAAAGACGGATCCTGATCGCAGCTTCCAAGGATGATGCCCATCCTCCTCGAGTTGCCGAAAGGCACAAGGACCCTGGAGCCCACCGTAACGGAACCGGAAAAGCGCTCCGGGAGATTGTATGAGTATAATTTATCAAACTGAAAAGCGGCACTGTCCACCGCAACCTGTACACCGGTAAACAAAGCGCCACCTCCCATTATCATTATTCTGCAGTTGAAAAGGAACAGTCCGGGGCGATCTCATCCGGACTTCCGAAAAGAGCTCAGTCCTTGACTTTGAATCTGTGAGCGCCGAACTCGTCAATCGCAATATTGACAGGTTTGTCGTCGAGAGACTTTCCCTCTTCCTCCGACTTCTTGACGATATCTCTGGCGCGCTTGGCGATGGCTATCACCAGGCTGTATGAACTGTCAGTCTCGGAAAGCAGCTGTCCGATCGCGGGTTTTAACATTATGTATCCTCCAGTTTATCTGTTGTATTGCTTGATGACTCCGGTCCGGCTTTACCCCAGGCTCTTATCGCGGCGAGGCATTCCTGCGCACATTCCTCGATATCCCTGTTTACGATCACCTTGTCGTACTGCCTGGCATACAGGATCTCCTCCTCGGCGATCCTGAGGCGTGCCTTAAGCTCCTCCTCGTCCATTTTCCCTCTGTTGTTAATACGTTCACGCAGATCGCGTATGGAAGGAGGCATAAGGAACAGGAGCATGGCACCGGGATAGACGCTCTTGACGTTTCTCCCTCCGTTCACGTCGATCGTCAGCACGACCGTCGTTCCTTTCTCCAGAAAACCGTTAATGGTCTTCTTGGATGTCCCATAATAATTTCCGGCATACTCGTTATATTCGAGCATCATGCCGCTGTCGATGTTTTTCCGGAATTCCTCTCTGGATACGAAATGATAGTTGATCCCGTCTGTCTCACCCGGGCGCGGTGTCCTGGTCGTGTATGAGATATTTGCAGCGACAGATGGATCAAGTTCTCTGATCCGTCTGAGTATGGTATCTTTCCCGCATCCGGATGGACCTGAGAGCACTATCAGTTTTCTTTCGTCCATCTCAAATCAATCCTCGTCTTCGTCATTCAGCCTTCCTGCTACGGTCTCTGGCTGAACTGCAGACAGAATGACATGATCCGAATCGGTGATGATCACCGCTCTCGTCCTTCTGCCGTAGGTAGCGTCGATGAGCGACCCTTTCTCCTTGGCTTCCTGAACGATCCTCTTTATGGGAGCCGATTCCGGACTTACGATAGCAATAATCCTTGAAGTGGATACGACATTTCCGAATCCGATATTGAGTAGTTTCATGGCTGAAGTCCTATTCGATGTTCTGTATCTGTTCGCGTATCTTCTCAACCTCGCTCTTCAGATCCACGACATATCCGGTGATCTCAAGATCCGATGCCTTGGAACCGATCGTGTTGATCTCACGGTTGATCTCCTGAACGAGGAAATCCAGTTTCCTTCCGATGGGACCTCCGGCAGCGACTATCTCCCGGAACTGCCCTATATGAGAATGGAGCCTTACTGTCTCCTCATCAACAGCAGTGCGGTCGGCATATATCGCAGCTTCCTCCAGGATCCTTTTCTCATCGATATCTGTTGCAGCGAGAATCTCTGTCAGCCTGTCGTACAGCTTTTTCCTGTAAGCCTCCACCCTCGTTTCGGAAGACTCCTCGACCTTCAGTACGAGCTCCTCCACTCTGTCTATCTTGCCCAGGACATCCTCAGCCATCCTGGCACCTTCTGAAGCCCGCATCTCATTGAAGCTGTCGGCAGCAGCTATCAGAACTTCCCTGATTCCGCTCCAGACCTTCTCCTCATCGGGAACCTCTCTGGTGACGACAAAGACATCCGAGAACCTGGAGAGAAGACTGGCATTGATCTCGGTATGTGTCCCAAGCTGTTCATCTATCTTTCGGAGCGCATCGTAGTATCCTCTGGCAGCCGAGATATTTGGCTCTATCTCGACATTCTCGCCCTGTGGCTTCTGATACGACACGAAGACATCTATCTTTCCGCGGTTGACCTTTTTAAGGAGTTCGGTCTTTACCTTGTCCTCACAGTAGGAAAGGCTGCGGGGCATCTTGACCGAGATATCCGCGAACCTGTTGTTGACTGAACGGATCTCGACAGTAATGTCCGCATCGTCAACATGCATTATCGAACGGCCGTAGCCGGTCATGCTCATGACCATAAAACGGGTCTCCATTTCTATATGCTGAATATATATTTTAGCCTTTATCCGAAGGCAGTGTCAACCTGGGCGTCACCTGGTGACGACAGGCAACACCTCCAAAAACCTTTCTCCCGATAAATCAGCGGGCTGGATCAGCCCGCTGAACTAATGATCAGATGTGGAGCGTCTTGCTGTTCTTGTCAGCGTGCTCGGCATCGATACCGAGCTCCCTGTCGCGCCTCTTCTCAAAGAACTTTGTTGCGACCTGCGGGAACTGGGCATAGCTGAGAACGTCCTCGTCGCTCTTTGCATACTGCCTGCACTCTTCGCGGAGCTTATCCATTTCAGGCTCCAGCAGATCCGCGGGGCGGCAGGTAATAGGCTCCTCGTCACCGATGATGCTCTTCCTGAATTCGGGATCAATGGGAGCAGGAGTCTTGCCGTATTCTCCCCTTACAAGTCCCTTGAACTCCTTGGTGACCATCCTGTATCTCTCTCCGTTGATCACGTTGAGCACGGCCTGTGTTCCGACGATCTGCGATGTCGGGGTGACGAGAGGAGGATATCCTGCATCTTTGCGCACACGCGGGACCTCAGCGAGAACATCGTCAAGAAGGTCTTCCTTGCCGGCTTCCTTGAGCTGGCTGAGCAGGTTGGAGAGCATTCCGCCGGGAACCTGATAAAGCAGAGTGTTGGCATCGACTCCGAGCACCTTATGGCTCAGTCGTCCGTTGTCAACATACTTCTGTCTCAGAGTCGCGAAGTACTCTCTGACCTCGTTGAGCTTGTGCAGATCGAGTCCGGTATCGTACTCGGTGCCCTGAAGAGCAGCCACCAGAGACTCTGTGGCCATATGGGATGTCCCCATAGCCAGCGGCGAGATGACAGTGTCGATTATGTCTGCGCCTGCTTCTACACCTTCAAGTATCGACATGGAAGCAAGTCCGGATGTGTAGTGCGAATGGATGTCAACAGGGATGCTGACAGTTTCCTTAAGCTTCTTTACGAGATCGTAGCATGCATACGGAGTGAGCAGGCCTGCCATGTCCTTGATGCAGATCGAATCCGCTCCCATTCCCTCGAGTTCCTTTGCATAGTTCGCAAAATACTCGTTGTCATGAACGGGGCTGATCGTATATGAAATGGCAGCCTGAACATGGGCGCCTTCCTTCTTTGCGGCTTTGATGGAAGCCTCAAGGTTGCGCGGATCGTTAAGCGCGTCAAAGATCCTCATGATGTCGATGCCGTTTGCAACTATCTTCTGCACGAAGTACTCAACGACATCATCCGCATAATGCCTGTATCCGAGCATGTTCTGCCCGCGGAACAGCATCTGCATCTTGGTATGCGGCATCTCCTTCTTGATTCGCCTGAGGCGCTCCCAGGGATCCTCATCGAGGAAGCGCAGACATGTATCGAAGGTAGCTCCGCCCCACATCTCTACGGCGTTGTATCCTACTTCATCCATCGTTGAGAGGATGGGAAGCATCTCATCAAGAGTCATCCTGGTGGCAATCAGCGACTGGTGAGCATCGCGGAGCACCAATTCATTGATCTTTACTTTAGCCATCTGCAAATCCCCTTAACCGATCACAACGAGAGTGTCGCCGGCATTGACCATATCGCCCTTGGCAACACCGATGCCGGTGATTGTTCCGTCGAGAGCGGCAACGATGTCGTTCTCCATCTTCATGGACTCAAGGACGATGAGCTTGTCGCCGACCTTGACCGTATCGCCGACTGCTACGCACACTTCGACGATGCTTCCGGGCATCGGAGCGCCGACCTTTGTGCCGTCGGCGGGAAGTGAGGTCCTGGTCTCCTCCGGAGCTGCTGCCGGAGCAGGAGCCGGGGCAGGCGCAGCTGCAGGCGCCGGAGCGGGAGCTGCAGCGGGAGCGGGGCCGGAAACGCCGGCTTCTTCGACCGCTACATCGTATGTCACACCGTTAACTGTTATATTGAAACGCTTCATTATTCGATCCTCCGATATTAGTAAGGCATATTGCCATGTTTTCTGGATGCATTTCTAACGCGCTTGGAAGCCAGCATGTCGATGGCGTCAGCGACCGCTTTGCGTGTGGTCTCAGGAGCGATGATCTTGTCGATGATACCGCTCTCAAAAGCTTTCTCCGCTGATTCCTCTTCTTCCGCATACTGCTTTGCAAGTTTCTCGATGTCACTGTCCTGCTCGATCCTGTCAGACCACATCATAGCCACGGAGGCCTTCGGCGTAAGTTCGCCGATGACGGCTCCTTTCCAGGCAAGGCAGAGATCCGATGCGGAATATTTCCCGCAGAGGACTGAGAAGAGAGATCCTATAGCACTTCCGGTGACCACCGATACCTTGACCGTTGTCGCCTGGGAGATCACATGGGACAGCAGCGCGGCATTTCTGATCCCGCCGTTCATGTCGTTGTCGGCGGAAACAAGGAATCCCTCGCTGTTTATGAACGTCACTACCGGGAGAGAGAAGGAATCGCAGAACTGGACCAGTCTCGATACCTTTAGACTGTCGTTCCTGCAGACGCGTCCGTTTATCGAAACGACGCCTACGGGGCTTCCGAGCACTGTGGCAAGGTACACTTTGGAAGAGAGACCTTTTCCGGGGAACAGTTCTATCTCGCTTCCCGCGTCCACCGTTCCGAGAGCCGCATCCTCTGTAGGTGCCTTCTCGGGTTCTGAGAAATCACAGAACGGAGGAACTTCGAGATTGTTGCTGGGAAGCATACCCACTATCTGCCTGGTCTTTGTGAAGAGCGCCTCTTCCCCGTCGCATATCACTGCGGCCGCAGAAGCTTTCTCCGCGTATTCTGCAGACCCTGCTATCTTCTTAGCATCGGAATCCGACAGATCATTGAAGGGAGCTGTGAGGAAGAACTCGGCATTTCTCTCCATCAGGCAGATATCCGCCAGCGAGGCACATACCGATTCGAAACCGCCGCAAGTTCCGGCAACTACCGATACCTGAGGTACGACCCCGGAAACTGCGGAACACCTGTGAAGGAGCTCTGCGCACGCGTCAAGTGTCAGCCCGCCGCCTTCCAGATCGACTCCTTTGCTGTCATAGATCGCGACGACCGGAGTTCCGGTCTTTTCGGCGAGATTGTAGACCTTGGACAGTTTTCCGGCTGTAGCAGTGCTGAATGCACCGCATCCGCCCTCCGCATATGCGAACACCGGCGTGCCGTAAACATTACCGTGAGCAATTCTCGCGCCTGTGTCCGCGGATCCGTCAAGAAGTTCATACTCTCCGTCGTCGAACAGGAGCGATAGACGCTTTAGGGCGTCCAGTTTTTGCTGTTTTTCAGCCATCAATTTACCCCTCTTTCATAGCTCTCTTCAGAAAACCAAAATTATAACTACTATACATTAAACAGCCTTTTATTTCAACAGAAAAAAGGCACCGGCATCCCTCCCGACCTGCCGGAAGCATCTGTATTTTTTTAGGCATGACAAGCGTTTTTCCCTTCTTACCGACGCTCCGCTGATCCATGCGGTGGTATACTAGTCAAAGAACACAGACATGGAGACTGCACGATCATGGAGATCACCAGAAATACCAGACTGAAAGACGTCATCCGGACCGCTTCAGGACACGATATCGTAGCCAGACTGCTGTACTCGCTCGGACTTGATCTGGACCTGATCCGAAAGACTCCTCTCGGTCTGCTCAGGCTCGGGACGCTCGGCAAGCTTTCTCTGGGAAAGATCAGTGACAGCTTCATGGATGCTCTGATCGAGCTCCTCAATTCACTTAAGGATGAAGACGCGGAAGATGACTCCACAGAGATCAGAGAGTGCTGGTGGAAGGAAGCGGTGTTCTATCAGGTCTATCCCCGCTCATTCATGGACAGCAACGGTGACGGCATCGGCGACATACGCGGCATCATCAGCAGGCTGGACCATATCAAGTCTCTCGGAGCAGACGCAATCTGGTGCTCTCCTTTCTTTGACTCCCCGAACGCGGATAACGGATATGACATAAGAAACTACAGAGATATCATGACCGAGTTCGGGACGCTGGATGACGTCAGGGACCTTATACGGGAATGCCACGCGAGAGACCTCAGGTTGATAGTCGACCTCGTCATGAACCACACATCGGACGAGCATGAGTGGTTTGTCAGAGCTCTTTCCGGAGAAGAGAAGTACCGGAACTACTATATATGGAAAAAACAGCCCAACAACTGGACCTCTTTCTTTTCCGGACCCGCATGGAGATACTTCCCGCAGACCGGCGAGTATGCGCTTCACCTGTTCGCTGATAAACAGATGGATCTCAACTGGGACAATCCTGAGGTCAGGAGAGAGATGTATGACATAGCGAATTTCTGGCTGGATCTCGGTGCGGACGGTTTCAGGCTTGACGTGGTCAGTTTCATATCCAAGGCAGAAGGTCTTCCTGACGGAGACCCTGATGTAGGCCGGCTCATAGCTTTCACCGGGATAGAACACTATTTCCACGGGCCGCATCTCGACGAATATCTTCGTGAGTTCAACCGGGAGAGCCTGAGTCCCCACGGAGCGTATACCGTAGGGGAATGCCCGGGAAACGGGATAATGATGTCCCGGATGATAACGGGAGATGACCGCGGCGAGCTGTCTCAGCTGTTCTCTTTCGATCACATAGAAAATCCCGGCAGGAAGAGATACGACATCTACGACCTCGACCTTAGAAAGATGGTACCGGAACTGCTCAGATGGCAGACAGAGTATTCATCCCACTGCTGGCCGACCCTGTTTTTCGACAACCACGACAATCCCAGGATGTGCTCCAAGATAGACCACTCCGGGAAATACCACGACAAAGTCAATAAACTCCTCGCGGCCATGCTGCTTACAATGAAAGGGACCCCGTATATCTATCAGGGAAGCGAGATCGGCATGACGAACCATCCGTTCTCCGATATCTCCGAATACAGGGACGTGGAAGCACTGAACTTTTACCGCGAGCACAGGGAGAAAGGCGTCCCGGAGAATGATGTCCTGAAAAGGCTGCTGTACGGATCGAGAGATCACGCCAGGATCCCGATGCAGTGGACATCCGGGAAAAATGCCGGTTTCACGGAAGGAAAACCATGGATAGACGTCAACAGTGACTGCCGGACAGTCAACGTCGAGGATGAGGAAAAGGATCCCGATTCCATCCTCAACTTCTACAAAAAGCTTATAAGACTGAGAAAAGAACACCGGACGCTTATTTACGGTTCATTCAGAAAGCTGCGTACGTCCCGCAGCATCCTGGCATTCGAAAGGACAGGCGACGAGAGCTTCACTGTCGTCATCAACCTGACTGACAGGACACGCAGAATGCCTCTTTCAGATATGACGGGCCTTGTTGTCTGCAACTATCCCGACACCGCGTCAAAACTAAGGCCATATGAGATAAGGATCTATCAATACTGAGCAAAAGAAGCCGGCGTTACATCGCCGACTCCTTTTCTTATAGATTGTTCTTCACTTGTTCTTTTTGCTGTTTCCGCCGCCAGATGCGTTCCTCCTCAGCCCCGCTATCTCCGAAGGTTTGAGCTGGCGGTATTCGCCCGCCTTCAGGCTTCCGAGCGAGGGCGGCCCGACTGCCGTTCTTTTGAGTCTGGTCACCTGCAGCCCTACAGCCTCGCACATTCTTCTGATCTCGCGGTTATGCCCTTCCGTTATGATGATCTCCAGAGTTCCTCTTGCGCTGCCGTCGCCTCCGGTGACCCGGATCCTTGCGGGCTGTGCAGTGAATCCGTCGTCCAGTTTCACTCCAGAAGACAGTTCTATCAGCTGCTCCTCAGAAGGATAAGGTTC